>JACMKN010000178.1 GCA_014380135.1 Deltaproteobacteria bacterium | reverse complement strand
TACTTCAGGTTTTTCTTGATGCGTTCCACCGCCTCAATCACATTCTCCCGGTTCCCGAAGGCCGACAACCGGAAGTACCCTTCCCCGCTGGGGCCGAATCCGCTCCCCGGCGTGCCGACCACGTTGCATTCGTTCAGCAGCTTGTCGAAGAACTCCCAGCTGGTCATATTCCCAGGGGTCTTGAGCCAGATGTAGGGGGCATCCACGCCGCCGAAGATCGTCACACCGGCTTCCGTTAGACCCTCGCGGATGATGCGGGCGTTCTCCATATAGTAGTCGATGATCTCCCTGGTCTGCTTCCACCCCTCGTCGGAGTAGACCGCTGCTGCGGCGCGCTGGACCGGGTAGGAGGCGCCGTTGAACTTGGTGGTGGTGCGGCGCAGCCAGAGCTTGTTGAAACTGTAGCGCTCGCCGGCGCCGGTGGTGCCCATGACCTCTTCCGGTACGACCACCAGGCCGCAGCGCACGCCGGTGAAGCCGGCGGTCTTGGAGAAGGAGCGGAATTCGATGGCGCACTTCTTGGCCCCTTCGATCTCGTAGATCGAGTGGGGGATCTCCGGGTTGGTGATGAAGGCCTCGTAGGCTGCGTCGAAGAATATGACCGCGTCGTTGGCGTTGGCGTAATCTACCCACTTTTTAAGCTCGGCCTTGCTGGCCACCACACCGGTCGGGTTGTTGGGGAAACAGAGATAGATGATATCCACCTTGCCGGTAGGCAGGGCCGGGATGAAACCGTTGGCCTCGTTGCAGGGCAGGTAGACGATGTTCTGGTAGTAGCCCTTCTCGTCGGCCTCGCCGGTGCGGCCGATCATGACGTTGGTGTCGTTGTAGACCGGGTAGACCGGGTCGCCGATGGCAACCACGTTGTCCAGGGCGAAGATATCCAGGATGTTGGCGCAGTCGCACTTGGAGCCGTCCGAGATGAACATCTCCTCGGTCTTGAGGGAGACGCCCAGCGGCTTGTAGGATTTCTCGATGATGGCGTTGATCAGCCAGTCATAGCCCTGCTCCGGGCCGTATCCGGCGAAATGGTCGGTGGTGCCCAGGTCGTCCACTGCGGCGTGGAAGGCCTTCAGAACAGCCGGTGCCAGCGGACGGGTTACGTCGCCGATCCCCAGGCGGATAACCTTGGCGCTCGGGTTGGCTTCGGCAAAGGCCCGCACGCGGCGGCCGATCTCGGGGAACAGGTAGCCTGCTTTCAGTTTCAGGTAGTTGTCGTTGATTTTTGCCATTACGGGTTAATCCTCCAGATATTTTTCTTTCGCTATCAAAGCGTTAACACTTTCAACAAATTCTCTGGCTTCATCCAGCCACGAAGCAACTTCTTCAGCCTCAAAATTGGTCAGATCAAGATAATCGGCCTTCTGTCGGTTATTGAACAGCCGGTCATACAATAGACCCTGTTCAACTTTCACAATTCCTGGTTTCACAAGATGCTGGTGAAACATTGCCCGAATACCGCTGTGTTTGGAAGACGACAGATTGTTTAGGAGGAGCCAGGCAGAAACAGCATAAAAACAGGCATAATACAGACGATTGACAAAGGTATTTACATGGCCGTTCAAAAAAAGAAGCTCCGCCTCTTCCAGGGTTTCGAATGCTCGCTCAAGACGGTAGCGTGCCATATACAGAGGAGCGCCGGTCACAGTGCAATGCCCTCGGTGTCGACATTCCGATGAAACGGCATTGCGCGATAGAGATCAGAATCCCATGTAAGCTTGTTGTACAACAGGAATGTCAAGACCGCGCCCGTTTCCAGCTCTATTGGAAATAGAGCACGCAAAATCGGTTCTTCTCTTTTCAAACCAGAGTCGCCATCGGTCAGGATCAACAGGTCGTAATCCGAATCATCATCGGCATCACCACGGGCACGGGAACCGAACAGGATCACATCCGCGGTTGGATCAATGGAGCGTATAGCCCGCTTGCAGCGGATTAGCAGATCCTTTTCAACCGGATTTTTTAGATCATCCAGGCTTCCCATGGTCAGTTCCTATTTCAGGCCTAGCACATCCTGCATATCGTAGATCCCCGGCACCTTGCCGACCACCCATTTTGCCGCGCGAACAGAGCCGCGCGAAAACATGTCGCGGGTCATGGCGCGGTGGGATATCTCGATGCGCTCGCCCTGGCCGATGAAGTAGACGGTGTGCTCGCCGATGATGTCGCCGCCGCGCACGGTCTGCATGCCGATCTCTTCCCTGGTGCGCTCGCCGCAGATCCCCTCGCGGTGATAGTTAGCCACCTTGTTGTAGTCGCGCCCCAGCGCTTCGGCAACGACTTCTCCCATCCGCACGGCGGTTCCTGACGGTGAGTCTTTTTTCTTGCTGTGATGCAGTTCTACGATCTCCACGTCAAAATCGTCGCCCAGAGTTTTAGCCACATCTCCGAGCACCTTCAAGCAGACGTTGACACCGACCGACATGTTGGGAGCCAGCACAGCCGGGATATCCCTGGCCAGTTCGGCGGCCAGTGCCCGTTCTTCCGGGGTGAAACCGGTCGAGCCGATCACGATCGACTTCTTGTTCAGGGCACAGACTTCCAGATTCTTGAGCGAAACCTTGGGAGAGGTGAAGTCGATCAGCACGTCGCAGGCCGCTACGACGGCATTGAGGTTGTCGCTGATGCGCACGTCGGAATTGCCGCAGCCAGCCAGCAGCGCGGCGTCCTGTCCGATGGCCGGGTGACCGGGACGCTCCAGGGCGCCACAGAGGACGACCCCTTCGGCCTCCAGAATCGAGTTGATGATACGTTGTCCCATGCGGCCGGCAGCACCGCAAACAGCTATCTTGATCATGAAATCCCCCTGAATATCCTCAGTTTTGATACGCCCTGGCAAACAGCTCGTCGGCGACATCGTCGATGGCTTCGAGAACCTTGCCAATGGCGCCGTCCTTCTTGACCCGGCCAACTACAACGATTTTTCCGTCGGCCACACGAATCAGGTAGAACAGTGCCGATACGACGGTTTTATTATCAGCTTCCCCCAGATAGAGCAGGTCGCCGGCAACCACATACTGCAGTCCAAGCTTGTCCGCATCGCGCAGCACCTGCTTGGGCTTGAACGATTTGCCGGCTTTGACCAAGGCAAGTTTCCGGCCGAGCTTTTCTTCCAGCCGCAGCCGCAATCTGTGGGAAAACGTCTGCGGGTGGCCCAGCTCCGTACACTTGTGGTAAAAGACCGCTTTCGCGTCCTTTTCATGATAATCGAGGTTCAGCTTGTCCAGGTAACTCCCGCCGCAGACGGTGAATTCCGTCATGCCCAACCGGGCATCCTTCGGCAGTGCAGCGACATCGTTCAGGCGGCGCAAATCTATCGAGCTGCCGGCGCCAGTGACGCAACCGCACGCCAGTAACAGCACTAACAGCAGAGCGAACAATCCGGAATACTTCTTCATAGGCGTTCCTCCGTAAACCGGGAGAAACAGTCATTCCGGCTTCTGACACCTGCTATATCCATCAAATCAGGTTGTACTCTTTCATGATCGCGGTCAGCCTGGCCTTGCTGGCATCACCCAGCGGCGCCAGCGGCAGGCGCACATCGGCCGAGGCCTTGCCCATCAGCTCCAGGGCGGTCTTGACCGGCACCGGGTTGCTCTCGATGAACATGGCGTTGCCGATCTTGAGGGTCTTCAGGTGCAGCTGGCGGGCGGTTTCAAAGTCGCCGGCAACGAAGGCGTCCACCAGGTCGGCCACGGTCCTGGGCATGATGTTGGCCAGCACCGAGATGACCCCCTTGGCGCCGCAGGCCATCATCGGGAAGGTGATGAAGTCGTCGCCGGAGAGCACATCGATTTGGTCGCCGCACAGCGCGATGACTTCCGAAGCCTGCTGCAGCGAACCGGTGGCCTCCTTGATGGCCACGATGTTCTTGTGGACCGCCAGACGGGCCACGGTCTCAGGCAGCAGGTTGACCCCGGTGCGTCCCGGCACGTTGTAAAGGATCTGCGGCAGATCAACGGCATCGGCCACGGCCATGTAGTGACGGTAAAGACCTTCCTGGGTCGGTTTGTTGTAGTAGGGGGTCACCAGCAGGCAGCCGTCGGCACCCAGTTCTTTGGCATGCCGGGTCATCTCAATGGCTTCGCGGGTCGAGTTGGAGCCGGTGCCGGCAATGACCGGAATCCTTTTGTGTACCTGTTCTACAACGACCTCGATCACCCGGTCGTGCTCCTCGTAATCAAGCGTGGACGACTCGCCGGTGGTGCCGCAGGGCACGATGGCGTCGGTACCGTTCGCGATCTGGAACTCGACCAGCTCGCGCAGTTTTTCATAATCCACCGCGCCGTCTTTTTTGAAGGGTGTCACTATTGCTACGATGCTTCCTTTGAACATGGCTTGAACCTCCGAATCTGAATTTTACAGGAAAGAAGCAATTTTTTCGCCCTTGATCAGGTCTTCGACAGTCTCGCGCTGGCGGACAACCTCGAATTTGTCTCCCTTGACCATTACCTCGGCCACCCGCGGGCGGCTGTTGTAGGAGCTGCTCATAGCAAAACCGTAGGCACCGGCAGACGTGAAGGCCATCAGATCGCCCTGTTTGAACATCGGCACTTCGCGCTCTTTCACCAGGAAGTCGCCCGACTCGCAGATCGGACCGACGATATCGGCTACGATCAGGCCGTCCTGGTCCTTGACCACCGGTTGTACGCCGTGGAACGAACCGTACAGGGCCGGACGGGCCAGGTCGTTCATGCCGGCATCGATCATGATGAAGTTCTTTTCGTCGCGGGCCTTGGTATAGAGGCATTTGGACACCAGGATACCGGCGTTGCCGACCATGTTGCGCCCCGGTTCGAAGACCAGGTGCATGTTCAGATCTTTGGTGGCGGCCACGATTTCCTTGCCGTAATCCGCCGGCAGGGGCGGCTCCTCGTCGTTGTACTGGATGCCCAGGCCGCCGCCGCAGTCGAAATACTTCAGATCGATGCCCTGCTCACGCAGCCTGGCGATCATGATCTTGAGCTTTTCGATGGAATCTACGAAGGGGTTGACCTTGGTCAGCTGGGAGCCGATATGCATGTCGATACCGATCACGTCGATGCCCGGCAGAGTGGCGGCGCGGGTGTACTCGGCCATGGCGCGCTCGATGGTGATGCCGAACTTGGCGTTCTTCAGGCCGGTCGTGATGTAGGGGTGCGTGCCGGGGTCAACATCCGGGTTGACGCGGATGGCGATGCCGGCCTTCTTGCCCATGCGGGCAGCGATCTCGGAGATGCGGGTCAACTCCTGCTCGGACTCGACGTTGAACATCAGGATGCCGGTATTGAGGGCGTACTCGATCTCGTCGTCCTTCTTGCCGACGCCGGAATAGACCACCTTCTTCGGATCGACACCGGCCTTGAGCGCCCGGAAAAGCTCGCCACCGGAAACGATATCGACACCGCCTCCCAGGTTGATGAAGGTTTTCAGTACCGATTGGGTCGAGTTGGCCTTGACCGAGTAGCAGATCGTATGCGGCATACCGCTGAAGGATTCATCAAAGGCCTTGAAGTGGCGCACCAGCGTGGCATGGGAGTAGACGTAGACCGGCGAGCCGACCTGGGCCACAATATCCTTTATCGCCACATCCTCGGCGAAGAGTTCGCTGCCTTTGTACTGAAAGTGATTCATGAATGCCTCCTGTATGGGTTGTAGATATCAAAATTTGTATACAAAGAAAAAAGTGGATATTTGTAGCACAGGGGTGGATGAAAGTCAAAAAATAAGGTCATTTGCAGGCGCTAGTCCGTCGCAAACGACTGCGTTAATTGCCGGATGCGGGCCGGAAGGTAAAAGGCTGAACCGCTTGACAATTTCATGCTGAATTCTTTTCCGGTCTTTTATAAATGCTTGCATCAACGTAAACCGTCACATATGACAACCAAGTCAAATATGACGGATAATAATTGCGGCTTCCCCTTATCCCGGCAAGATTGTTTTCCATTATACCTTATAAAATCAGAACCTTGCAGCACCCAACTTTTCTGGCATATTAGTTGCTCATTGCCGCACTCTCTATTTATATCTCAAATAACTATAAAAAGACCCAGCGTGACAATCTTGAAAATCGCAACAAAAATATCAAGCAGGCCGGCCCTGTTCCTGATCCTGCTGCTGATGCTGTTTTTTTCACAGCCGGTCGCTGCAGAGGAACCTGCACCGGCTCCTTTTTCGATCGCCTTTTTCTATGCGGCCAACCCGCCGCTCGATGAACTGCAGGCTTTTGACATTGTCGTCGTGGAACCGGACCGCGTCGGAATAACTCCCAAAGAATATCAAACAGCACACAGCAGGCTCTTCGCCTATGTCAGCGTGGGTGAAGCCGACCCCCAGCGTCCGTCCTTCAAGAAAATCGACCCGGCCTGGCTGATTTCCAACAACAGCAGATGGGGAACCGGCGTGGTGGATCTGGCCAATCCGGCCTGGCGGAACTTCTTTCTGGAGCAGGTCGTGGAACCGCTCTGGACAGCCGGCTACCGCGGCTTCTTTCTGGACACGCTGGATTCGTACCAACTGGTAAAGGACAAAAAACGCATCCCCCAGCTTGCCGAAGGCCTGATTGCGGTGATTCGCGGAATCAAGGAGCGCCATCCGGAGGCACAGCTGATCCTGAATCGCGGCTTCGAAGTGCTGGAGCAGGTCAGGGATGTGACCTTTGCCGTGGCGGCCGAATCTCTCTATCAGAACTTCGACCCGGCCGGCGGCGCCTACGGCCTGGTCAAGGAACAGGACCGGCTCTGGCTGCTGGAGCGTATGAATGCGGCCAGAAAAAGCGGTCTGCCGGTGATCGCCATCGACTACGTCAACCCATCGGAACGTGAACTGGCCCGCGCAACGACAGCCAGAATAAAGGCAGCGGGCTTTATCCCCTGGGTAACCGACAAGGAGCTGGCTTCTCTGGGGATCGGATCAATCGAGGTACAGCCGGGCACGATCCTGGGGATATACGAACACACCGATTCCGCAACGCCGTCCGACCCGACTTATGACCTGCTGCATCTTTACGCGGCCATGCCGCTGGAATATCTGGGTTACCGCATCGAATATCACGACATCGCCAAGCCGCTCCCGGAGGGCATACTGGCGGGACGTTACGCGGGGGTCGTCGTATGGCCGGCCTCGGGCGGTTCGGTCAGCCACAAGGGCTACCGGAAATGGATAGAAAAAGTCCTGAATGAGAAGCTGCCGCTGGTTTTTATGGATGGTTTCGGTACGGAGCCCAACCGGAGCTGGCTGCGGATGCTGGGTCTGCAGTCGAAAAGCGGTCCCGGCTTGGGCGGAAAGATTTCGGTCGTCAAAAAGGATGACATGATCGGCTTTGAACAACCCTTTCCCGGGGCGGCCGAGAGGATCCCGCTGCTTGAAGCCGCCAGCGGAAAAGTACTGCTGCGGGTGCGGGGAGCCAAAAACGCCGAAAGCGACATGGCCGCAATAATGCCCTGGGGCGGATATGCCCTGGCACCGACGGTTATTGCCCCTGATATAAGCAATCAGACCGCCTGGATCATCGATCCGTTCCGCTTTTTCAGCGAAGCGCTGCGTCTGCCGCCCAATCGACCGATTCCGGACGTTACATCTGAAAACGGGATTCGTCTGCTGCTGACCCACATTGACGGCGACGGCTTCGAGAGCATGGCGGAATGGCCCGGCGGCCGCCTGGCGGCCACCGAGTTAAGGGAGCAGATCCTGAAGCGCTACCGGCTGCCGACTTCACTTTCGCTGATAGCCGGCATCATCAGCCCCAAAGGGCTTTATCCCAAGCGCAGCGCCGAATTTGAAAACGAAGCCAGACAGCTTCTGGCCCTGCCCCATGTGGAAGCGGCCAGCCATTCCTTCTCCCATCCCTTCAACTGGTACAAAGCCATTAAGTCGGAGGACGAGTTCGGTTACAACCTGTCCATTCCGGGCTACAGCTTTTCATTGCAGGGAGAGATCCGGGAATCGATCGACTACCTGAACAGCCTGCTTCCGCCGCAAAAAAAGGTCACCATGTTTCACTGGACCGGCAACTGCGTACCGACCTCCGAGGCGCTTTCCGAGACCTACCGGGCCGGAGTCGGCAACATCAACGGCGGCGAAACGCTGATTTCCAACACCAGGCCATCCCTGACCTCGGTGGCCCCGCTGGGGATTGTCAAGGACGGCCAGCTGCAGGTTTTCGCCCCCAACCAGAATGAAAACGTCTACACCAACAACTGGAGCGGCCCGTTCTACGGATACCGGCGGGTCATAGAAACCTTCCGCCTGACCGACACACCCCGCCGCCTCAAACCGGTCAACATCTATTACCACATCTATGCCGTCAGCAAACCGGCCTCCCTGAAAGCGCTGCAGGAAGTCTATGACTGGGCCTTGCAGCAGCAGCTTTTTCCGGTACGCACATCGTCCTATGCGGCCCGGGTTCAGGATTTTTTCCGTACAACCGTTGCACGCAAAAATGACGGCTGGCTGATTCGCAATGCCGGGGACCTGCGACAGGTCCGGGTGCCGCTCGATGCGGGCTACCCCGACCTGGAGGGGAGTCGCGGTGTGCTAGGTTTTTCCGACCACAACGACCAGCGCTATATCCATCTGGCGCCGGGCGGCGAGTCATTCCTGAAGCTGACCGGCACGGCACCCGGACGCCCCTTTCTGGCAGCCGCGGCGGCCAGGATAAACACTTACCGGACGACCGTCAGCGGATTTCAGCTGACCGAGACCGCCGAGGCCGACGGTTATCTCCGCTTCGGCAACGCAGCCGCTTGCCGGGTTATTTCCGACAGCACACTGCTGCCGGCAAAGACCGAAGGATCAGTTCTGTCCATATCAATACCAGCGGGGAGCCATGGCCTGGAACTTGATTGTAAATAAGGTCAAAACGGAGCGGGAGCGTTTCGCCGGTCCGCTTGTCATAAGCGGCCTGGTCGGGGCGGGACTGCTGCTGCTTGTGGTCCTGTACCCGGAAAAGAGCCTGCTGAAACTGCTCGGCAACCAGGAAGTTTCTTCTCCTGCACAGCGCCGTTATCTGGAGTCTTTACTCCGCCTGCGCTCAGGCGACAACGATCTGGTTCTGGTGCTGGCCCGCAGCTACCTGGCTTCGAAAGCCCCCCTCCAGGCGCTGGAAACCCTCGATCAACTGCGGGAACCGCTCACTGCGGAGGCCAGGAAAACGAGCCGGAGCATGCGCTACGAAGCCCTCCGCCAGCGACTGCTTTCACTGCCGACCGGCAGCAGCGAGTGGAACCGGAACCGGCAGCTGTTTGCCGGCCAGATAGAGCTGATGCTGCAGGAAGGAGCCACCCGGACGGAGACAGAAGCCTACCGGGCGGATGCCGGCCGCGTTGGTGACAGCGTTACCGCCCGCAGACTGCAGACACTGCTGACACCACCCCCCACCCCCGCTCCGCTCCCTGCGGCCTCAAAGCCGGCGACACCCGCTTCAAGCGCTTCTGCGGCAATCGCACGCAGGGACTACCGGGGCGCGGCGGCGATCTACTTCGCAGACATGCGGAAGAGCCGGGACATGCGACAGCGCCGGCAGCTTTTCCTGTCGGGCGTGCGCACGCTGCAGTCCGGCAATCTGATGGCCGAAGCGCTGGCGGCCGGCGAGAGTTACATCAACGGCCTGGCGGATGACCGGGAGACACTGCTCTTCATGTCCCGTCTGGCCCTGACCGCAAACCGGCCCGACCGTTCCCAGTTCTACATCCGGCGCGCCCTGGGCATGTCCGCTGCCAACGGAGGTGCCTCCTGATGTCGCCCTTTACCAAAAAAATTGTTGCCGCTGTTCTGCTGATGCAGTGCCTGGCTGGTGCGGCCTGGTCCGAAACCACGTCCCGCACCCTCCCCGACATCCAGGCCGACTATGAACCGGAGCTGTTCGAGCTGGCTTATGCGGTATTTCTGGCAAACAGCAGCCTGCCCGAAGCGCTGGCGGTGGCCGAGCGGGCACTGGAGGCGCGCCCTTCCGATGCCGTCTGGCGCGGGCGGGCAGCCCAGACCGCCGAGTGGAACGGACGTCCGGATCTGGCCTTGGCCCACTGGTTTCAGCTGGTCGACAGCAGCCATCTGGATGCGCTACAAGCGGCGCTGCGCCTGTCACGCGCCCTGAATGAACTGCCGCTGCGCAAGCTGCTGCTGGAGCAGATGCTGCAGCATGGCAGCGACGACATCACGCTGTTGAAGGAATATCTTAAGGTCACGGAAAGCATGGGCCTGCCTCAGGATGCCTATACGATGGTCACGTCGGGATGGTTTCGCGGCCACAATCAATATCTGCTGGCGGAGCAGGCCCGCCTGGCCGAGATGCTGGGGCGCCCCGCCGATGCGATCGCAGCCTGGAATCAGCTGATCCTGCTCCGTCCATTGCAGCCCGATGAAGCGCTGAAGCTGGCTTCGCTCTGGCAGGGCCAGGGCAATCTGGATCAGGCCTGGCAGACACTGGGGAAAGCGTCCCAGACGGCACCCCCGGCGGCGCTCGGATTCTGGAGGATCTATGCCGATCTGGCCTGGGCCAGACAGGATATGACCGAAGCAACGCGCGTATCCCGGATGCTGGTGGATCAGGGCAGCGCCACCGAGATCGACTATCAGCGCCTGATCATTGTCCACCAGCCCAATGATCCGGAACAGGCGTACGCCATCGCCCGACTGGGGTGGCAGCGTTTCCATCTGCCGTTTTACTGGCAGGTGCTGGCGGAGACCGGATTGCGCACCGGTCGTGAAAAGGAACTGGTCACTTTCCTGAAAGGTCTCAAACCGGAGGAATGGAAAGTGCTGGCGGAAGACGCCCGCTCCAGGATGCTGATGGCTCAGGTCCATCGCCAGGCGGGAGATATACCTTCCAGCCTGGCAGACGCCAAAGCCGCCCTTAAGCTGGAACCTGACAATGGTGAAATCGTCTCCTCATACCTCTGGCTGCTGATCGACCTGCAACAAACCGCAGAATTGGGCAGACTGGTGCGCGATTGGGAATGGCGTATTGTCCGGCTCCCCGAGCTGCGCGAACCGCTGGCGGCCGCGATGATGCTGTTGGGAAATCCGACCCGGGCACTGCAGCTTTACAGAATTCTGGCACCCGGGCGGCAGGACGACCCGGCCTGGCTGGCTTCCTACGGTGATGTGCTGGAACAGTCCGGGCACCCGGAAGCGGCCTGGACCGCCCGGCGCCAGGCCCAGCTGCTGCTGGCGCGCCGTCTGCGGGCCACGGTTGATTCACCGGAAAGCGCACGGCGGGAGCTGTTGACTAAAACCCAGTTGCTGATGCATCTGGCGCCCGGCGATGCCTTGAAGACGGCCATACAGCGAATAGCCAACGACAAACAGGATGATTTCAGCAGGGGACTTATCATGGGCTGGGCCATGGCGACCGGTCAGACTGATCTGGCCCGCTTCTGGTACTGGCGCTGCCTGGCAAGAACGGCACAGCGCCTGGAATGGGCCCAACTGGGACTGGCCCTGGAAGAAAACGACCGAACCGCCATTGCCGACCTGATCGAGACCAGCCTGGATAAACTGCCCTATCGGGACGCAGTCGAGGGCGCCAGCCGCAGCGGGCAGACGCTGCTGGCAGAGACAGTCGCATTTGAGAAGTTCCAGATCAACGACCAGGACCACCTGCTGGACAATCAGGTCCGGGAGCTGTTTCAGAACCACCCGGCCTCGTTTCGCCAGCGCCTGACGCTGCAGGAGCAGGGGGGAGTCGGCTTTCTGGAAGAGGTCGTTTCGCTTTCCTACCCGGTCACAAAACGCCTGGCCCTGGCGGCGGAATTCAGCAACATCGATATTCGCCATCAAAGGCGCGGCGTTTTGGGGCAATACCCCAGCAGTGTCCGGAGCGGACTGCTGAGCCTGCAACTGCGGCATGAACGGGGTAGCGCCAGACTGGCTGCCGGCCTGACGGATGCCTTATACCGCTTCGCTTCATTTGAGCTGGCGACGGACTGGCGCCTGTACAACCGCCTGACTCTGGACCTGGGGCTGCGCTATGGCTGGCCGGCCACCGAGAGCGTTCCGCTGAAGATTGGCGGCCTGAAGGATGAAGTCGCCATCGGTCTGGTGACGGCCCTGACTCCCCGGGATAGTCTCTCGACCCGACTGACATACCGCGATCTGCGGGATCAGGAGCGGCGTTCCCTGGGGAACGGCCTCTCGCTGGAAGGGGAAGTCACGCACCGGCTGCTGCTGGAGTGGCCCGACACCAACCTGCGCTTTTTCAGCGGCTATCACGGCTTTGAGCGGAGCGGCACACCGCTCGGCAGAACTCTGTCGCTGATTCCGGCCGGTGCCGCGAACGACTTTTATGTGCCGAAATCCTTTACCCAGATCGGCCTCGGCCTGAATATCGGCCAGCTCCGCAGGAGCGCCTACAGCCGGGAATGGCTCCCCTTCGGCGGCTTCGATCTGAGCTGGAACAGTGTCAGCGGAACCGGTTTCCGCTATGAAGTGGGGCTGGTCGGGCCGGTTTTCGGCCTGGACAAACTGGAAGGCTCTTTTTCACAGGAAAGCGGGCGCTTCGGCAACAGCGATGTAAATTCAAGGATTGATATCCGTTACCTGTATAATCTGGATTAAACTTATCAAAAGGAGAACATTATGAAACGAATGATTCTGTTACTGTTGCTGGCTGTCATGATCCTGCCCGGCTGCACCACGCTCAAGCAGACCGAGCGCGGCAAAGCCATACCTGGTGACATGGAGTGGGCCCTGCTCCCCTTCATCAACAACACCGAAACCCCCTATGCCGCCGAGCGGGCCGAGGCCATCACCCAGGCCCTGCTGTATGCCGGCGGGATTCAGAAGGTAACCATGGCTCCGGTGGAATTGAAAGAGGAAGAGCTGCTGCCGGACCGTGGAACAAAACGCTACCGGCAGGGACTGGAATGGGCCAACAAGCAGGGCCTGCGCTACGCCGTCACCGGAACGGTGACCGAGTGGCGCTACAAGGTCGGACTGGACGGCGAACCGGTGGCCGGCATGACTCTGCTGGTGATGGAACTGCCGGAAGGGAAAGTGCTCTGGAGCGGCAGCGCCGGCCGCAGCGGTTGGAGCCGTGATGCGGTCAGCGCGGTGGCCCAGCAGCTGCTGCAATCGCTGGTGGACAAAATGCCGATACAGGCTGTCAGCGACCAGTCAAAATGAGGCCATATAGCAGGGAAAATGATTTCCGATTGATGTTGAAGTATCGTGCCTGCCGTTTGGCGTATCATGTCCTGACGCTTGTCATGGCGGGTGCCATCGCATTATCGGCCGGCTGCGGCAAGGAAATCCTGAACGGTTCCGACACCCCCTCCGGCCCGGTTTCCCAACCGACTGCGGCAGGTCCCGACCCGAATGCCGTTCTGAACGTTCGCAAGATGGCGGCCGACGCGGCCTCTTACGCCATCACGTACGGTGCACTGGATGCTGCTGCCATTGAAACGCTGAAAACCTACCCGCTGGTCATCGTGCACCCTTACAACGGCGACATCACCAGATCGCAGATCATGCAGATCAAGCAGGGGGTCAAGCCGAATGATCACACCGATAACACGGTGGTCTTGTGCTACATTTCCATCGGTGAAGATTCACGAACCTTTGGGCTTACAGATGCTCAAATGCTGGCGGACTCCAGATTCGTTGGGAGCGGCACAGGCCCGGTCATAGATCCGCGTGGAGCGGGAGCAGCCGACACATCTCTGCTTGGAATTGACCCGCAAGGCACGCCGACAGGTGGCGGTTACGCTTCCTACTATCTGAATGACAACGCAGTTCGCTGCAAAGGCGCACCAGATGGGAAACCGGATAATAATCCCAACTTTAAAACCCGCTTTGTTAACGCAGGCAATCCGGAATGGTATCGGGTAGTGAGCGATATGATGATGGATACCAATACCCATACGCCGCCTGGACTCAAGGAAATGATGACGAACAGCCATGGTCGGGGTCTGGGATGTGACGGGGTTTTTCTGGACACGATAGACACCGCCGCTCCCAATATATATACGGGTAACATCTGCTCGGACAGTATCAATTCTACGAACTCGGAATGGACGGCACAAGGTTTTACAAACTTTATTAAGCGATTGAGAAGCGAATATCAGGACAAAGTCATTCTTCAAAACCGCGGGCTTTTTTATTTCGACCCAAGATTCCCACATTACGAGGTTTCTGCCAGAGGAACCATCGATATAGGCTTTTTTGAGAGCTATTATCTGGATAACAACGCAGACTCGGTCGTATCACCATATTTCCCGGATAATAAGTACAATATCGCCCCCAAACTGATGGCCGAGGCCAACCGCCCGGACGGTTTCAAAGTATTGTCCCTGGGGTATGCAAACGGTTTAAATAACGTTGCCAAGCCCGGGATAGACATCAGAACCTTGTTGGGACAATCAATACTTGGCTTTGACACCCTCACCACTGATCTTAAGGAAGCTCAGGAAGTTGGTTTCCATCACTACATCACCTCCGCCTCGGTCGATTTCATTAATCCGTTCGTAAAAAACAATACCTCGTTGATCGACACAACGGCCCCAAAATGGTCGAGTGTCTACAACGCAAACTATGATCCGCCACTTCCCCAGACTTCACGTGTGGGCATCCGGACAGCGGTGGCGACAGCTCCCGGCAGTGTCACACTATCGTGGGATGTGGCCCTGGACATGAACAGGGTCAGCTATCTGCTGTACTACCAGACCACCGCCACTCCTTTTGATTTTGCAAAAGCCGCCAGACTGGTCCTCACGCCTTCAGTCGGCAGCGGTTACGATAAAGTCTGGAGCAGCGCCATCCCGAGCCAGGCCCTGAGCGGCGTCTATCCGTATCAGCAGACGATAACCGGACTGCAACCCGGCGCAGGCTACCATTTCGTCATCCGAGCCGTTGATGCCGCCGGCAACGAAGATACCAATACGGATTTTATCGAGGTGACACTCTGATGAAACAGATCAATCCAGGCAAGAGCCGCCTGCAGAAAGCGGTGCCATGGCTAGAAACCGTCGGAATCACGCTGCTGGCTCCGGCCATTGGCGCTTTGCTGGACGGCAGCGACCCATTTTTTCTGAAGGCCACCTTCCCCTGGCTCTGGTTCGGCCCCCTGCTGGTGGCCCTGCGCTACGGCATCGCCATGGCGCTGACCTCGGTATCGCTTTTGGCTCTGCTCTGGCTGGGAATGTCGTGGAACGGGCTGACGGAAAATGTCTTTCCGCTAAACTTCATGCTGGGGGGAACTCTGCTGGCCCTGATTGCCGGCCAGTTCAGCAGCGTCTGGTCTAATCGCCTGCGGCTCTCCAACCAACTCAGCCGGCATGCCACGGAACGTTTTGAACAGCTGTCGCGAGCCTACTTCATGGTGCGTCTTTCCCATGACCGGCTGGAACAAAATCTGATCAGCCGCCCGGTGACCCTGCGTCAGGCCATGACCGAGCTGCGCAGGCTGATGACGAATTCCGTCGGTGCCTTGAACTCGGCCACCTGCGGCGAACTGATGTCGATACTGGTCAACTACTGTTCACTGACCAGCGCGGCCCTTTATCCGGTTCAGGACGACCGGATTCTGACGAAACCTCTGGCTAAATGCGGCCAGGAGTCGCCCTGCCTGCCGGATGACCTGCTGCTGCAATCCGCCATGGAATCGGGGCATACAGCCTATCAGTCGGCGGATCGCCTGAGAGAGGAGCAGCACAGCCTTTATCTCGTGGCTGCTCCCCTGACCACCAGCTCCGGAAAACTGCTGGGAGTGCTGCTGGTAACGGATATGCCCTTCATGGCACTGCACCGCGAAACACTCCAGATTCTGGGCGTACTTTTGGCCTACGCCGCCGATCATGTGGAGGCAGCCGGTTCCGCCGGGCAGCTGTTGGCGGTCTACCCCGACTGTCCTACCATTTTCGGCGCCGAGCTTTTCAAGTTGGTACGATTGCGGCGGGATCTTGAAATCAGCAGCGCCCTGATGGTCATAAGTATCAGCCCTCAGCCCAGACGGGAAGAAATCTGCCTGATGCTCGAAAGGCAGCTGCGGGGTCTCGATCATGGTTGGCGCCGTGATCTTGGCTGGGCCGTGCAGTACGCGATACTGATGCCGTTCTCCGGCCCGGCGGCGACCGAGGGATATATGGCTCGACTGGGCACAGCGCTGCATAAGCAGTTCAATCTGGGTCTTGAAAACGACGGAATCTCCTGCAGATTTGTCTTCCTGACTGCGGAGGAACCGCTGCACCAGCTGGCCGGCCTGCTGGTGGAGGAGCGATGAGCAGTGTCAAACTGCTGATATATGGTCTGATCTGCCAACAATTTGCGCTGATGGCCATTTTCGTCCCTCAGCCAGTCTGGCGACAGGCGCTGATTTTCCTGATTGCGCATGCCCTTGCTTCCGGCCTCTTTGCGCTGCTGTTGACCAGCGTCTTTCCGAAACGCTTCAACCAGGAGAAATCCGGGCTGCTGACGCTTTTCTTCTGCTTTGCCTTCTTTGTTCCCCTGTTCGGAGCGGTGGCGATCCTGATCACAATGGTCTATTTCAGGAAGTTCAAGTATCTGGGCGAACGGGATGAATTTTCCACTGTGCCTTTACTCCCCTTCATGCAGGAGGCAACCGCCATGTCCGCCGGAATGGGCGAGGGCGGCGCCTGGTCACGCCTGCGCGCAACAGCCCTGCCACGTGCCGAGAGGCTGATGGCGCTGATGGCGGTCGGATCCGGTAGCGGCTTCAATACCAGCAGCTTCCTGCAGCTGGCCACCGGCGATAATGATGACGAAATTCGCCTGCTGGCTTTCAACCTGTGCGAACGACACGAGCAGAAGATCAACCACTCCATTACGGCAGCCATGGAGGGACTTAAAACAGCATCGGATCCTTCAGAAAGGGCCGTTTTCTGCCGTACCCTGGCCTTTTCCTATTGGGAACTGGTCTACAACGCACTGTCGCAAAACGAATTGAGGGGTTTTTTCATCGAGCAGTCATTCAAATACCTCCGTCAAGTGCAGGAACTGGGAGGGGACGACCCCGCTTTATCGGTCCTGCTGGGGAAAATCCACCTCATACGACATGAACACGACCAGGCCGGGGAAGCCATCCGGGACGCATTGGCAAAGGGGGCATCGCCGTCACTGGTAATCCCCTATCTGGCGGAACTGGCTTTTCTGAAGCGCGACTTTGCCTCGCTAAAGAGCTATCTGGCCCAGGATCCGACCTTGCGGCTCAAGCCCGGCATCGGGCCGGTAGCACAATTCTGGAGGAGATGAGATGGCCACAGCCCTGCCCACCGCAAAAAAAGTCGATGTGATGCTGCTATTGGAAGGGACCTTTCCCTACGTCAGCGGCGGCGTATCCAGCTGGGTCAACCAGATCATCCGGGGAATTCCGGAACTGACCTTCGGCGGTGTCTTTATCGGCAGTTCGCCCGCTGATTATACCGATTTAAAATACGATCTGCCTTCCAACCTGAAACATCTTGAGGTTCACTACCTGCATGGCGAACATACCAAGCCCCCCATTTCGGCCTGCGCCGGCGATAAAAAGGGCTTCGAGATATTGCGCCGTCTGCATGGCTGGTTTGCCAATCCCTGTCCCGACGGTCTTCCCGCCGAGCTGAAGCAGCTTTCCTTTTATCAACAGTCCAACGGAGGCGTCGATTACAAACAGTTCCTTTATGCGGAACACTCCTGGCAGTATCTGACCGATATGTATCGGGAGCGCTGCAGTGACCCCTCCTTCGTCGATTACTTCTGGTCCGTCAGAAACATGCATGCCCCGATCTGGCAGCTGGCGGAGATCGCCGGAAACCTGATACCGGCCGGCATGTATCACACGGTTTCAACCGGTTATGCCGGCTTTATGGGGGGGCTGCTGCATCATCACACCGGACGCCCGCTGCTGCTCTCCGAGCATGGCATTTACACCAAGGAGCGCCGCATCGACATATTCAACAACGACTGGATAAGGGACAACCGCAATGCGCTGCAGCGCTCGCAGACCGAGATCAGCTATTTCCGCGACCTCTGGATCCGCTTTTTCGAGACGATCGGGCGCTTTTGCTACGATGCCTCCGGCAACATCGTGTCCCTGTACGAAGGCGCCCGCCAACGCGAGATCCTGGACGGGGCCCGACCTGAAAAGACCCGCGTGGTTCCCAACGGAATCGATCTGGAGCATTTCGCGCCGCTGCGCGGACTGCGTCCGGCCGAGCCGCCGCAGGTGGTGGCGCTGCTGGGACGAATCGTGCCAATCAAGGATATCAAGACCTTCATCAGATCGCTGAGAATCCTGATGATCCACCTGCCCGACCTGGTGGGATGGATCGTAGGCCCGGAAGGGGAAGATCCCGAATATGCCGCCGAATGCCGGGCTTTGTCCGAGAGTCTGGAGATCGGCGACAAGGTTCACTTTACCGGCTTCATGGATCCGGCCGAGCTGTTTCCCCAGGTGGGACTGCTGGTGCTTAGTTCGATCAGCGAAGGTCTGCCGCTGGTGGCGCTGGAGGGCTTTGCGGCCGGGGTGCCGCTGGTGGCCACCGATGTCGGTTCCTGCCGGCAGCTGGTGGAGGGTGGCTTGAATCAGGAAGACCGGGATCTGGGCTCCGCCGGGCAGGTGGTTCCGATCAACAATCCCCAGGCCCTGGCGGAAGCCTGCCTGAAGCTGCTCTGCGACCGCCCGGCCTGGGACGGTGCCCAGGCTGCCGGCATCGCACGGGTGGAACGCTTCTACAACCAGCAGCAGATGCTGGACGAGTACCGGACACTGTACCGGGAGGGGACAACCGCATGGCAGGCATAGGCTTTGAACTGCGCAAGCTGATGAAGGGTGAAAGCTACAGCTCGCTGCTGATGGCTTACACCTATGCCGGCGTGATCAGTTCCGGCCCCTGGGTCCTCTCGATCATTGCGGTCATGCTGATCGGCATCATATCGATCCCGACCGTGATCCCGCCGGCACTGGTAGCGGTATTCCAGACCGTAGTCACCTACCTGATCGCCTTCAGCCTGATCCTGACCGGGATCGTACAACTGGCCTTTACCCGCTATTCGGCGGATCGCATCTTTGAAAAAGAGCACTTCCGGCTGCTGCCGAATCTGAACGGCCTGTTGACGCTGGTGATCCTGGTCAGCGGCCTGCTCTCCTACCCCTTTGGAATAATCTGCTTTCCGGAGCAAAGCCTGCTTTTCCGGCTGCTATTCGCGGCAACCTTTGTCGTGCTCTGCTGCGTCTGGGTGGCGACCATTCTGCTGTCGGGCCTGAAGGCCTACAAGGCGATCCTGCTGAATTTTGCCCTGGGCTACGGCACGGCCCTGCTGCTGTCCTTTATTCTGCGCCACGGCAATCTGGAAGGATTGATGCTGGCCTTTCTGGCCGGGCAATTCGTGCTGCTGATGGGAATGTTGTACGTGATCTTCCAGGGCTATCGCTCCCGCTCCTTTGTTGATTTCGACTTTCTCAAACCGGGACGCATGCACAAGTCCCTGATGCTGACCGGGCTGTTCTACAACCTGGGAATCTGGGCAGACAAATTCGTTTTCTGGTTCCACCCGCTGACCGGTTCGCAGGTCATCGGCCCCCTGCGGGCTTCGGAGGTCTACGACCTGCCGGTTTTTCTGGCCTATCTGGCCATCATCCCGGGCATGGCGGTCTTCCTGGTGCGCATGGAAACCGACTTTGTCGAGTATTACGACCGCTTCTACGATGCTGTGCGGGAAGGCGGTTCACTGAGCTACATCTACGAAATGAAGGATGAGATGGTCAGGATTTCCAGGGAAGGGATCTACGACATCATCAAGGTCCAGGGCATCGCCACCATCATTGTGCTGGTGAGCGGGCCGCGGCTGCTGGCCCTGGCCCACATACCCCAGATACATTTTCCGCTGCTCTCGATCCAGGTGGTCGCCACCGGCCTGCAGGTGGTTTTTCTGGGGCTGCTGAACGTCTTTTTCTATCTTGACCGGCGGGGCAGAGTCTTTTTCCTGACCGCGCTGTTTGCGGGACTCAACACACTGCTGACCATAATTTCGATCCAGCTGGGCCCTTACCTGTACGGCTACGGTTTCGCCATAGCCCTGCTGATCAGTATCGCCGTCGGCATGGCGCTTTTGGATCGCGATCTGGACCAGCTTGAATACGAAACCTTCATGCTGCAGTAGGTCCAGCTCGAACACGCAATGAGAATAGCTTTTCAAGAATTATTATGTTTCAATTAACTACAACGTAAATCAAAACAAATTCAAACTACAAGGGGAGGCATGTCATGTCACTTGGTATAACGTGGTACACGCTGGAAGAAGCGGAAAGCAAATTTGGTTTGAAACAGACGGATATCCTGAAGTGGGTTGAAGAGGGGCTGGTTCGTGCCGAGAAGACGGGCCACAAGGTAGTTCGGGTCAACATCGATGATCTGGAACTCAAGGTGCAGGAGTTGACCGGGATCTGAAGGTTACTGATCGTGTAATTACGATTTCAGATCAGAGATGCACACAAGGCGGTGAGGACTGATCCGACGAAGTGCAGATCTATCCACCTGTTCGGTTATTTTTTTTGTGGATATTTAAATTCGTAATAATACTCGAAACATATCTGGCACAAACCATGACTGGTATTCTCGGGCATCTGCTCTACCCAGGCCGGAACCCAATCCCACACATCCTGCCGGGTAGCGAGTTGTACACGCCGGCAATTGCTGCACTGGGTTATAAATCCGGTTTCCTGTGTATAAAGATTCCTGATCGGTTGGCAGGGCGTTCTCGAATCCGTCTCGAGGGGATGTTCCTTAACAAGGCTGTTCACGATGATAAGTCCCTGCCGGTTATACAACGGATATACGGACTGATGGTAAATCCTGAACTTTTCGGGGCTTGAACACTCATAATCGTGATGCCAGACCTTCCCCGTCTGCAGTACGTTTTGAAAAGCCTCAAGGTAGTAGTCCCGGACAGACCCGCTCATGGCATCGCCTATGTAGGTGCCTAAAACGAATCTTTCCGATATGGCAGGCTCTCCCTGATTCTCTTTGGCGAAATCAAACCAGCCGGCATTCAGATAGTTCAAGGCCAGGCCCACGGACAGGCCATAAATCGAGTTCGGATCATTTTCCAATGTTTCGAGCTTGAATCCGTTGAGCAAAGCAGAAAAATCGTCGTGAAAATGTTTCATATGGCCTCCGCTTAATCCTCTGATCCGCGCCGCTTCCGCAGATGGAATCCAGTCCGGTTTTCCGGATATCACTTGAGAGATACTACGTTTATTATGAGCTATTTACAATACAGAAGACGCAAGGATCCAAATTAACAATTGACAATTAGTGGATCTAAACTCACTTTTATCTGCTATTATGCCGGAAACAATCGCCTGCACACTTATCCTGCCGGGCTTCGTCGGAAGCATGAACAGACTTGAAGGAGACCATCTGATGCATCAGGACAATACCGACAACCATGACCACCGGCTGGGGGGGCTTTTGCTCGAATCGAGCATTATTACCCAGGAACAGCTCGACATCGCCCTAAAGCAGCAGAGTCATTGCGAAGAGCGGATCGGCTCGGTCATGCTGCGACTGGGATATCTGAATACCGAAACCCTGCTGGAGTTCCTCCGCAGACACTTCGGCACCCCCTCGATCGACCTCTACAGCATCCACATCGCCCCCTCGGTATTGAACAGTCTGAGCTTCGAGCAGATGAAGAAGTTGCAAGCGCTGCCGATCATCCCGTCAACCAAGGGTCTCTTCGTCGGCATGGCGGATCCGAACAATATCAAGGCGGTCAATGAGCTGGAATTCATTCTCGGCAGGAAGGTTGAGCCGCTTGTTGTCCCGCATGCACAAATTGATGCCGTTTTTCGCTACATTGAGAAAAGAGGGGGGCGGCTCACGACAACCCTCTCGGGTGAAGAGGTCGAAAAAGAACAGTCGGAAGGGATCATGCCGGGCACCTTCGAACTGAAGAAGCTGATTACGCTGCTTATGGAAAAAAACGCCTCCGACCTTTTGATCTCGGCCGGTGTTGCGCCCTGCCTGAAACTCAACAACGAGGTCATTCGCCTGCCGGGCCTCAGTCTTACTCCAGCCGAGGTCGAGCAAAGCGCCAAAGAGCTGATGACCGACCCGCAATGGCAGGAGTTTATGGAGAAGGGCGAGCTGGATTTCGGTCTTTCCCGACCCACGACCGGACGTTTCCGGGTCAATGCCTATCGCCAGCGCGGTTCGATATCGCTGGCAATCCGCAACATCGATGAAAACATTCCGACTCTGGCCTCCTGCGGCCTGCCGGACTGGATTGAGGAATTCGTCATGCAGCCCCAGGGGCTGATCCTGATCACGGGTCCCACCGGCCATGGCAAGAGCACAACCCTGGCGGCGCTGATCAACCTGATCAATTCAAAGCGCAAGTGCAACATCATCACAATCGAGGATCCGATCGAGTTTCTGCACAAACACAAGATGAGCAATATTAATCAACGGGAGATCGGCCGGGACACGGCCTCCTTCCATGAGGGGCTGAGTCATATATTCCGGCAGGCGCCGGATGTGATCATGATCGGGGAAATGCGTGACCCGGAAAGCTTCGAAATTGCGGTGCAGGCGGCGGAAACGGGACACCTGGTTATCAGCACGATGCACGCCAATTCGACCACCACCGCGATAGAACGGATCATTGAGATTTTTCCGCCCGAAAAACAGCAGCAGATCAGGGTACAACTCGCGGAGGTTTTCCTGCTGGTAATGAATCAGCGGCTGATTCCAAGGACGAACGGTGCCGGAAGAGTCCTGGCATTTGAAAAACTGGCCAACACCCCCCGCATCAGGAACATGATCCGGGAGTCGAAGACTCATCAGATCAGAGCAATCTTTCAGCACTCGGCGGCTGCGGAGTACCAGCCGATTGATATCTCGCTGAACAACCTGATCAGAAGAGGGGATATTGCGCTTGAGGAGGGCATCAAGTACTGTGAGAATCCTGCCGCATTCAGGGAAATGCCGGTCAAACGACCATAGGGGCAACCAGGCAGAAAGAATCAAATGCAATAAAACGCGGATTCTCTGGTTTATCCGTTCGACAGCCTCTGCACCATTCTTGATTCGCTGTCAGCAACGTTTCCCGGCCTGACACGGGTCGCTTCCTATGCCTCTCCAAATAGCCTGACAACCTAGAGCGCAGCGCAGATGACCGAGCTGCGCGCCAAGCGTCTCAAGATTCTCTACTTCGGTTTGGAGTCGGGAGATGACGTTACTCTCCTGGCTGTCAATAAAGGCTTTGAATCCGAGCGGATGGCAAATCTGGCGCTTATGGCCCGTGAGGCGGGCATGAAACTATCGGTAACTGCTATCCTCGGTTTGGCAGGGCGCGGGCGAAGCCTGCAGCATGCACGGATGACCGCAGAGTGGGTCAACCTCGTAAATCCGGAATACTTCTCGCTGTTGACGATGTTTCACCGTCATAATGATGACTTTATCTGCTCACTCCAGCAATGTACCCGTCGCGAGCTGATGCTGGAGGCGCGAGAAATGCTGCAACATCTCCATCCCGCCAAAACTATTCTCCGTTCGAATCATGTCTCCAATTTCCTCGACCTGGCCGGAAGCTATCCCAAGGACCGCGAGTCTTCTATGAAATCCTGTTCGTATACGGCGTTCAGTATGCGGACCATTCCAGCTTGAACAAGTTTGTCTTCGAAACATGGTATCCCCAAAGGACGTTGTTTGGCACTGCCCGGCTTTGGTATATATGTACGCCGGACAGCTTGCGGTATGTATGCCATCCGGTGCAACCGCCCTATCAAGTCTGATAGGTTG
>JACMKN010000177.1 GCA_014380135.1 Deltaproteobacteria bacterium | reverse complement strand
GCGGTAACCGCGCAGGGCGGCGTCCAGGTACATGCCGCTGCCGCCGCACAGGATCGGCAGGCGCCTGCGGGCTGTTATGTCATGACACGCTTCCAGGAACAGTCGCTGAAAGGCGAAGACGCTGAACTCTTCTCCCGCGTCAAGGATGTCTATCAAGTGATAGGGTACCTGGCCGTATTCGTGCAGATCCTTGCCGCTGCCGATGTCCATGCCGCGAAAAACCTGGCGCGAGTCGGCGGAGATGATCTCGCCGCAAAGCCTTTCCGCCAGGGGCACGGCCAGGCGGGTCTTGCCGGAGGCGGTCGGGCCGAGGATCGTCAGCAGGTTGAATAATCGTTTATGCTCCGTCATGGTGCAGCCTCTCGTACAATTTACCGGCGATTGACCGGTTCATCCCTTCAACCTCGGCAAACTCATCAAGGCCGGCTTCCTGAAGGCGCTGCAGGCTGCCGAACTTTTTGAGCAGGGCGGTGCGGCGTTTGGGGCCGATGCCGGGAATCGCATCAATCCCGGAGGCGATCCCTTCCGTACCGCGCAGCTTGCGGTGGTATTCGATTGCGAAGCGGTGGGCCTCGTCACGGATGGCGGCCAGAAGCAGCAGTGGAGTGGAGTTCTGGCGCAGCACGACCGGGTTTTTTCTACCCGGCAGAAAGACGCGTTCGTCACTTTTCAAGACAGTGTCGGCAGCAGCATCTCTCGCCGTGCGGCTTTTGGCCAGAGAAACCAGGTCGAAACCTCCGGCCAGCCCCAGCTCGTTGACAATCTCCAGCGCGGCGTTCAGTTGGCCGATGCCGCCGTCCACCACCACCAGGTCGGGCAGACCGTTCTTTTCGATGTTGTCTTTCCGGAATCGTCGTGAAAAAATTTCCCGCAGCATCGCAAAATCATCCTGCCCTTCAACGGTACGGATGCGGTAGCGCCGGTAATTGCGTTTATCCGGGCGGGCGTCTCTGAATGTCACACCGCTGCCGACCGAAAAACGTCCCTGTATATTGGATATGTCGTAGCACTCGATACGTGCCGGCAGGCGTATCAAATGCAGGCGCTGACGCAATTCAGCGAGGGTTGTTGCCGCAGATGCCGTGGCCTCATCACGTTCCCGAACGGCGGATTCGGAATTTTTGCAGGCCAGTTCGACCAGCTCCCGCTTGGTTCCCCGCTGCGGACACGTGATCGATACTTTGCTCCCTTTCAGTTCTTCCAGCAATTCAACCAGTGCGGCGGCATGCTCTATTTGCAGCGGCAGAAAGATTTCTCCGGGAATAAAAACTTCGGCAGTGTAATACTGCTGCAGGAAGGCCGCTATCCCGGCGGCATCCTCCAGTTCCCACCCCAGGCTGAAGAGACGGCTGCCGGACAGCACGCCGCCGCGGATGAAAAGAATCGCCAGCTCGATGCGGTTCCCCTGGCGGTGAAATCCGACCACATCGCTGTCACCGCCGCGCAGCACGACCTTCTGCTTTTCAACCGTGATCTGAATCGAACGCAGCAGGTTGCGCCAGCGGGCGGCCTCCTCATAATACATTCCTGCGGCGGCCTCTGTCATGCGGCGTTTGAACTCGGCTACCAACTGCCGCCCCTTTCCTTCCAGAAACAGCATGGCACCTTCGACCAGGGCGAGATAATCCTTTTTTGTAATCAAGCCGTGGCAGGGGGCGCTGCACTGGCCGATCTGATTGTACAGGCAGGGACGTTTGCGGGCCTTGCAGGCCGCCAGGGGGTAGTGGCGCAGCGGGAAGATGCGTGTCAATTGGCGCAGCACCTCGCGGGCGGCGGAGGCCGACGCATATGGTCCGAAATAGCGGGCGCCGTCGCGCGGCATCTTGCGAACCAGAGTGAAACGCGGGAACTCATCGCGGGTGTCGAGCCGCAGCGAAAAATAAGTTTTGTCATCCTTCAGGTTCAGGTTATATCGGGGATGGTGCTGCTTGATCAAGGTGTTTTCCAGCAGCAGGGCTTCCTTTTCGGTATCGGTCAGCAACACGTCGATATCCGTAACCCTGGCCACCAGGAACTTGACATGATAGCGGGAATCGCCCGATGCTTTGAAGTAGGAACGCACCCGCTGTCGCAGGCTGCGGGCCTTGCCGATGTAGATGATCGTCCCGGCGTCGTCGCGCATCAGATACACGCCGGGTGATGCCGGAAGCTGCCGTATTTTGTCCTCAAGGCTCATGGCCGTTATCCTACTTGTTCAGAAAGGGAATGGGAAGAGGCTTGTTTCCAACCCAGTCTGCCTGCAATACGGGCAATATGATTAATTATGTGGCATTTCTGGAAAAACAATAGTACAGACTATGCCGCAAATTCGGCAGGTTGCTGTTTTGGCCGGCTTATTGCTTAGGCGTGCAACTGCCCAACGACGGGCATACAGACACCAATGGGGGTAATCTGAATGGAGACCATGTCAACGATGACGGGCCTGAAAAGCAGTGCTGATGTACTTTTTCTGATGTTGGGGGCGGTAATGGTGTTTGCGATGCATGCCGGTTTTGCCTTTCTTGAGGTGGGCACGGTGCGCAAGAAGAACCAGGTCAACGCCCTCGTCAAGATTCTTACCGACTGGTCTGTTTCGACCATAGTCTACTTTGTGATCGGCTTCCCGATCGCCTACGGCATATCCTTTCTGAAACCGGCCGCTGATTTGATCAATAAGGCCCAGGGCTATGACCTGGTGCACTTTTTCTTTCTGCTCTGCTTCGCGGCCTGCATCCCGGCCATTATTTCGGGCGGCATCGCCGAGCGCGCCAAGTTCTGGCCACAGGTGGTCGCCGGAGCCATCTTCGTCGGTATTTCCTATCCATTTTTTGAGTCCCTGATCTGGGGACAGAACGCCTCCTTCCTGCAAAATATTTTCAAATCGATCGGCGGCGCCGAATTTCATGATTATGCCGGCTCGGTGGTTGTCCATTCCATCGGTGGCTGGATCGCGCTGCCGGCGGTGATTATTCTCGGTCCGCGCATGGGACGCTATGTGCGCGGAAAATCTCACCCTATTCCGGTCAGCAATATCCCTTTTCTGGCGCTGGGCTCATGGATTCTGGCGATCGGCTGGTTCGGATTCAATGTCATGAGCGCCGGTAATCTGGAAAAGATATCCGGTCTGGTGGCGGTCAATTCCCTGATGGCGATGGTAGGTGGCGTACTGGCAGCTCTGGTGGCCGGAAAGAACGACCCAGGCTATGTACACAACGGCGCTCTGGCGGGGTTGAT
>JACMKN010000176.1 GCA_014380135.1 Deltaproteobacteria bacterium | reverse complement strand
TTGGCCGGGACAACAATATTTTCAGAATGCCGAAGTTCCGAACCATGCGTACCGACACACCTGCCATGGCCACCCATCTGCTGAACGACCCGGACCGTTATCTGACCCCGGTAGGCGGTTTCCTGCGCAAGACAAGCCTTGATGAACTGCCGCAACTGCTGAGCATTCTCAAGGGAGAAATGAGTTTTGTCGGGCCGCGCCCGGCACTGTTTAACCAGGATGATCTGATTGCTCTGCGTACCGAACGGGGCGTGCACCACCTGCCCCCGGGCCTGACCGGATGGGCTCAGATAAACGGGCGCGATGAACTTCCAATACCGCTGAAAGTTGACTATGATGCCTGGTATCTTGCCCACCACACCTCCCTGCTTGATTTCAAGATTATTTTGCTGACCTTTCTGAAGGTTGTACTTCGGGACGGGGTAACACATTGATCAGTTTTTTATCCAAAAACTTCAGCCCAAAACGTCTGCTGGTATGCGCATTTGATATCCTGCTGATAGGCGCGTCATTCTATGGCGCCTTTTTATTGCGCTTCGATTTCAGGATCCCGGCCGATTTCAAGGATCTTTTTAAACAGGGGATTTTGGCCGTCCTGATCATCAAACCCCTGATCTTTATGGTTTCCGGCCTGTATCGAAATCTGTGGCGCTACGCCTCACTCCAGGACGGCGTAGAAATTGCCAAGGTCGTCACCTTATCATCATTCGTATCGGCATTTGCAATCCTCTATTTCCGCCATTTTGCACACTACCCGCGCTCCATATTCGTACTGGACTGGATTCTGCTGATTTCGCTGGTAATTGCCAGCCGACTGGTGTGGCGTATTTACAGGGAGACTTTCATTCTCCCGCGCTCATCCAGCGCTCCCCGCACGCTGATTGTCGGGGCCGGAGATTCCGGCAACCTGCTGCTGAAAGAGATTCGTCGTCAACTTGACCCACCCTACAATGTCGTCGGATTTATTGACGACAACCATTCCAAGTATAGGATGCGACTGCAGGGTGTCCCGGTCATTGGCGCATGTAAAGACCTGCAGAAGATAATCCAGGCTCGTCGTATTGAAGATGTCATCATCGCGATTCCCACCGCTGCCGGACAAGCCATCCGCCAGATAGTAAAAAGCTGTGAACGCTGCAAGATCCGTTTCAAGATATTACCGCCTATTTGTGAAATTATTGATGGAAGTATCACGACTTCGCAGATACGTGATGTCAATATCGAGGATCTGCTGGGACGTGATCAGGTCATGCTGGAAGTTGCCGAAGTCCGACGTTACCTGACCGGCAAGAGAGTTCTTGTGACCGGAGCGGCCGGCAGCATCGGCAGCGAGATATGCCGTCAGGTAGCCGGGTTTTCACCTGCCAAGCTGATACTGCTGGATAGCGCCGAGACCCCGCTGTATCAGATAGAGATGGATCTGACCGAAAGTTTTCCTGATCTGCGCATAATACCGATTCTGGCTGACATTCGCCAGGGCGCCCGGCTTGATTTTGTGTTCGAAACCTTTATGCCGGAGGTTGTTTTCCATGCGGCCGCGTTCAAACATGTTCCAATGATGGAATACAATCCGGTCGAGGCGGTCACCAACAACATCGCCGGAACGCGTATGCTGGCCGAGAAGGCCCGCCAATTCGGAGTTGACAATTTTGTAATGATTTCGACCGATAAGGCGGTCAACCCCACCAACATCATGGGCGCCAGCAAGCGAGCGGCTGAGATTTTTGTTCAGGCGCTCGCCCAAAACAGTCTGACAAAATTCACGACCGTCCGCTTTGGAAATGTTCTCGGCAGCAATGGCAGTGTCATACCGCTGTTCATGGAACAGATAAAGAAGGGGGGACCGCTGACGGTTACTCACCCGGAGGTCGTCCGCTATTTCATGATGATCCCGGAGGCGGCCCAACTGGTGCTTCAGGCCGGTTGTATCGGCAACGGCGGAGAGATATTCGTTCTTGACATGGGAGAACCGGTCAAGATACTGGATCTGGCCGAAGAGCTGATCCGGCTCTCGGGTTTTGTTCCATACGAAGAAATCAACATAGTCTTCTCGGGACTTCGTCCCGGAGAAAAGCTTTTTGAGGAGTTGCTGGTAAGCGGAGAGGATGTCAGGCCGACCACTCACAGAAAAATAAAGGTACTGGATCCGATCCACCATGAGTTTGACAAGGTGTCGCACTCTCTGGATACCCTTCTGGAAAGCGCATCCTGTTGTGACCTTGTTGGAGTAATGAAACAACTGAAAAAACTGGTACCCGAATTTACTCCGCTATACGGAAATCCCGAAGAATACGCCCATGCCTTCAAGCGCCTGAGACCTGATATTTGTCCGTGATCATCTTTCATCTGGCATCACCATACGATATTCTGATATAGTTCCCGGTTCATCCCCCAACATCCACCAGGCAAACTACTGCACTTTTATTCCGGACACCGGATACGTTCAAGCGGTCTGCTTATAAGATAACGCAGTATGAATAGCGGTATAAAAACAACTGGGACCTTATGTGCATATTCAAACGACTGCTGAATTATACCAAACCCTACGGATGGCGCATCGTCATCGCCGCACTGGCCTCCATGGCGGTTGGCGGGATGGACGGGGCTTTTGCATATTTTATCTCGCCACTACTCAAGGAAATATTCCAGTCCCACGACCTGACGATTTTCAAGTTTCTGCCGGTCGGTATAGTTGCAATCTTCACACTGCGTGGTTTGTGCCGTTATCTGAATGATTTTTTCATGCGGACAGCCACCCAGTTGGTGGTTCAGGATATCCGCAACCAGCTTTACGGCAGAAATATGGCCATGGGGTTACGCTTCTTCGGGAGCCAGACCACCGGCACACTCATGTCCCGGGTGCTTAATGATGTAACCGTCATGCAGGAAGGCATGATCAGCATCATCGTTGGCGTTTTCCGTGACGGTATTGCCGCATCGGCCCTGCTGGGGGTGATTTTCTACCGCAACTGGGAGCTGGCGATCATCTCATTCCTGGTCATCCCGCTGACGGTCTACCCGGCCCAGAAAATTGGCAAACGGCTCAAGGGTATTTCCCGTCAGAGCCAGGAGAAGATGGGCGATATTTCCAACATTCTCCAGGAGACCTTCTCCGGCATCAAGGTCATCAAGGCCTTCAGCTTGGAACAGCGCTCCATCGAAAAATTCAAGGCGATCAACCTCGGCTATTACAACTTCATGAGGAAGTCGATCAAATACAGCAACCTGTCATCACCCATCATGGAGTTCATTACCTCGCTCGGCATTGCCGCCGTGGTCTGGTTCGGCGGCAGCAAAGTCATGAGCGGACAGATGTCGGCCGCCGACTT
>JACMKN010000175.1 GCA_014380135.1 Deltaproteobacteria bacterium | reverse complement strand
TTTTTCTCTGGCGAGGCTCGGAGCTGTACCTGCAGATATTCCAGTGGGACCAGGACTGGCAGGACATCCTCGTCCTGATGACTGACGAGACCTCCGATATAGACCTCTACATGGGGCGCGTCCAGTTTTCCAGGGAGATCAGCCGCTATGCCGGACTCATATCAGGAATTTCCGTAGGCAGCACATTTTCCTATATTTACCGTCTTTTGAAATAGACCGCTTCAGCTTCAACTCCCAGTTAAAGGAGCGAGTATGCACTTACCACCAAAACTGATGCAGGCCTTCACGGCAACCCTGTTTGTTGTTTCACTTTCCGGCTGCGGTGAAAAAACTGTCACAGGCCCTGCTGCAGCATCAAAGCTGGAGCAATCGCAGGACTGCTTCGGTTGTCATGGGGGAGTCAGCAAGATAACTGGTGAAACCTGCACCAATGAATGGCTGCGTTCAGCACACAACACAAAAAACGGCGCCGGCTGCAAAGAGTGTCACGAGCCGCTGGCCGGCCATCCCAACAGCTGCAACAACTGCCACGGCGGCCGGCCCCAGGGAAATTCCCACGATGTGACGGTCAATCCGGACAGCGCCGGAAAATGTGCCAAGTGCCACACTTCCAGTGGCGGTTTTGGCATTTCAACCTTCAACGGCGTTCAAAAAGACACCCGGACCGCTCACTTTAACAACCTGACCGGGGCCGGATACCCGGCTTCATTCGTGACTTCCAAAACGGCAGGAGCATGTCGCACCTGTCACAACCCTCACGACACGACGACCAATATCGCCACGCTGCGCGCCTGGTCAAGGTCCGGCCACGGCAACACTACGGCAGCGCCTTGGATATCAAACGACTTCAAATCACGCACAGGCGATTGCAACCGCTGTCATACTACTACCGGTTTCCTGAAGTACATTGCCGACAATAATGACAGCGCACAATGGGGCAGTTCTTCTGACAAGACTAAAGAGGTGCTGATGTGCAGCGCCTGTCACCTGGACTACAGCTACAAGCTCCGAGTTGCCGGAGCGGTGACGGCAAACTACGCCGGAGGCGTTTCCGTCTATCCTGATACGGGAACATCCAACCTGTGCCTGAACTGCCATGTCGGCCGCTCCAGCGGAGCCAGTGTGAGGAATGTTCAGCGCAATTACACCAGCGCAAGCTTTGTCAATTCGCACTATCTGACTGCCGGCGGCACGGTCTTCGGCGCGATCGGCTACGAGTTTGCGGGACGGGACTATGCCGACCTGACCGACCCCGCCAACCCTGAGTCTTACGCCCATCGATACATCGGAACGGCCGACAGCCGTGGAAAATCAGCCATAGCCGCCGGCAGCGGCCCATGCGTCGGGTGCCATCTTGCCAACAAGTCCCAGCCGGGAGAAAAACACACTTTCAAACCGTATATCGTTGCCGGGACAGCCCTTAGTCCGACTTGTGAAACAGCCGCCTGCCACGGCCCCACAGCAACCCGGCCAACGCCGCGTGACCAGGAGTGGCTTAAAAATATCTGGCAAGCTCAATATCAGGATGCTCTTTCGGCTCTCAAACATGTCCTGGCAAACAACAGTTTTCGAAAACTTTTCTTCGATGCCTCAAATCCTTATTTTTTCAATGACAGAAACGGCGATGGAAGCATCTCTGCAAATGAAGTTTCTTCATCAAATCAACAAAAAAAATGGCACTCTGTCGGCAGTCCGGAAGCAGACATATCTGTTTCCGGTATGAACAACATGGGAGCCGCCTTCAACTACAATCTTCTGATTCACGACAGAGGCGGGGTTGTCCATAACCGTTACTACACCCGCCGTCTGATCTATGACTCCATCGACTGGCTGGACGATAATCTGATGAACAACTCGGCAGGGGCCACTTTAAATGCGCTGCCCGGCAATGGCAATACTGCTTTCAAGGCCAATGCCGTTACATATCTTATCGACCCTGCCAAAGTATCCGGCACGGAACGCTATTAAAACTGCTACCTTCAGGGAGGGATTACATGCTCTTTTTTCGGATAAATGTTATGACAGGCACTGTTTTTTCTGCATTTCTTTTATTTGTGCTTGTATCAACAAATGCTCATGCCATCCCGGCCTTCACCCGCGCCAACAAGGTCGAGTGCACCACATGTCACACCATTTACCCGGAACTTAACGAATATGGCGAGGCCTTCCTGAAAAACTCCTATGTTTATTTTGGCAAGGGCGACAAAGGAGCCAAGACCAAAGAATCAACGCCGCCTCCGGCAGCAAAAGCGGCGCCGGCTTCCAAATCATCCGCGGCCAGGCCAGATATCAAAGGTGTCGGCAATGCCGATACACTCAATAAACTGATGGCCGGTGCGCTGGTGGCAACAGACGACACACCGGCTGAATCGGCTGCCGCCGTTTCCCATGAAATCCCTGCAGAGGAAGGCCAACCTGTAACAACTGCTGCCGACGCCAAATCGGAAGGTTTGCTGCTGTCTGCGATCCCGGAACAGCTTCCGATCTCCTTTACAGCCAGCATCAATGGCAGCTACAACCGCAACACGGTCAATGAATTCGATTTCTCAACCCGATCACTCAAACTTAATGCGGGCGGAAACTTTAAAGAAAAAGCCGGTTTTTTCGGTACCTATCTGATCTATACCGAAAATGTCGCAAACATCGCCAACACCAGCCAGACCCCAGGCAACCTGACCAGTAAAAATGATATCGGCGAACTGTTCCTGATCTGGCGCCACGCACTTGGCTCACCGATCAACCTCAAGATTGGACGCCTACAGCCCAAGCTCGGCCTCTGGAAATCAAACAACAAACTTTCGGCCACAAACTCCCTGGCGCCATATGTCTACACTGTCGGCAGCCAGTCTGTTTTCAGGCTCGAACAGCCGCAGGATGCGCTTGAAGCCAATGCCATCCTGGCCAACCGCCTGTTCGTAGCCGGCGGGGTGGTCAACCGCAAACAACAGAATACGAAAGAAGGTTATGGCCACATCTCCTACAAGTTCGGCGGCGCCGATTTTGTAGCCAACGAACCGGAAATCGACCTGAACAAGGACGAAAGCATATTTGACTTCCTGACTCTGACAATTGGCGGTTATGGATATTTTGGTACCAACGGCAATCCTAATACCACTGCCGGAGTGACGCCCACCCAGAACAAATTCTACCGCACCGGGGTCGATCTGGATATCCTGTACAAGCTGTTCAGGATGCGACTGGCAGGCGTTCTGGGCAGGGATGACAATCCGGAACTGACGGTTACCACGAAAGCGGTCAAATCGTATGTCGCCGCGGTAGAAGGTCAGTACTCCTTTTTGGAGAATCTGATCGGTGCGCTCAGATTTGAATACCAGGATGACGGTCGGGGCTATGTTCGCCGTTACATCCCGACTATTGGATATACGCCACTTCAGAACGTAAAAGTTGCCGCGGAGTACAAGCATGAGATCGCAACATCCTATAAAGATCTGCCTGGCAACACTGCGCAAGATTTCATAAACCGCATCGGCACACTGGGAGTCACTTTCAGCTTCTGATTTTTTTTGTGAATCTGGATCGTGTTCCAGCCTCTGCTATATTTTACATATCAAGCTCAAGTTTTAAGGAGTGGCCATGAAACGACTTTTACTGCTGACAGCGCTGGTGACTTTCGCCACCTATTCCCAGGCTGATGCCCGTATCAAGGTTAAAGGGCGTGGTGACAAGATGAATTTCGATCCGGAGAGTATTTCTGTGGAATTCAGGCCGTCGTTTGATTTGATGACACGCAAGTGTGTTAAATGTCATACGATGGAACGTACTGTTATTGCAATACAGACCGGTCGCGCTCCGATCACCGGCCAACCGTTCGACAAGCAGGCCGTCAAAGCCTACGGCATCAAGATGTTGCGCAAACCCAACTCCGAGATGAACAAGCCGGAGATCAGAGAGCTGGTCCTCCTGATGAATTACCTGCTGGAGGAAAACAAGAAATAGTTTTAGTAACCTAAACTCCGTTTCAAACATAAAAACAACCGGTCATCCGGTTGTTTTTATGTTTGAAACGGAGCCTATCGACCTGGTCCACCAGAAGATGACGTCCGGAGCGTACGACATCCTGATCTTGGATGAGATCAACAATGCCCTCAAGCTCAAGCTGGTAGACCTGGAACAGCTGCTGGATATCCTGCACAGCAAGCCGCCCCTCATGCATCTGGTCCTGACCGGCCGCGACGCCCATCCGGAGGTGATCGAACTGGCCGACACGGTCAGCGAAGTCCGTGAGATCAAGCATGCCTTCCGGCAGGGGATCGAGCCCCAACCCGGCATCGACTACTGATATCGCTGTGTCGGTGAGATGACCGGCAAAACAAAAGGGGGCAGGATCCCTTTGACCAAGCCCCCCTATATTTACCGGATCAGATGCAATTTATCGGCCTCTCCTCCCTCCTGAACCGCTATTTCCACCGGAGGACATTCTGTCGGATCCGCCACTTCGGGATGGCATGCTGAAGCCTCTTCCACTGCTCCCCGATCCAAAAGACCTCTCACTCCGGGGAGCGCTGACGAATCCACCACTTCGGGATATCGAGCCGCTCATGGAGTTGCCCCTGAAGGGTGTACCGAAAGCCACTTCGCCTCTTACCGGAATACCCACGCTTCTGTCGTCCCTCAAAGATCTGTTGAATGTCCCGCCACTTCTCATTGACGGCAGGCCGACAGAATTGCTGTTCCTGGAGCTTCTGACAATCCCCTCGCTCCTGGCAGACAGGCGACCCTTACCGTTATTGGGAACCGTGAGTACCCGTTGTTCATTTATGAACGCCCTCTCTCTTCTCTGCCCCACCGCAGGGACAGCGCCCCTTGTATGAATCACACCGGAGATGGCACTTCCATGAAACCTTGTAGCAGGGTCGATGCGAACTATCCTGTTACGCCTGAAGTCACGGAAATGATTTGAAACAAACACAGCCCGGTTATCGATGAACACAGTCCGATGAAAATCATTCAGGATAAAGAAACCCGGGAACCAGAGACCGGCACTCCAGAACGGAAACGGCACCCAACCGTACATGTAATAGTAATCCGGCGGCGGAGTGTAGTACGTTACCGTTGGTGGGCCTTCGTTCTGATAATAGTTATTGATTACCGTGGAACCGGGGGGCTCCTGAACACCAGGCGCTTGGGCCGTGTATGATTTGCCGGCGGATGGCGTCTCTATCGATAAACCTGCTTGTACCATCACATCGTTCAATCTCTGAAGTGCCACCTCCACACTCAAGGGAATTTTATTGGAAGCCGCCGCGTCCCGCACGGCTTTATATAATTCACCGATAATGTCCGGGGTAACAGGGTAATCGGCTATCCAGCCATTCTTTGGCATGATGCCCACCTCTGCCAGCAGGTTTTCAGCCTCGACCTCATCCTGGGGCATTCCTACGCCTAAAGCCAATCCCAACTTGAGCGCGAAATCACCTTCCCGTACCAATTGTTGCCCTATTGACGGCGGGCCGGCATTAATCTGATCTGATTGAGCAACAACCCTTTCCGGCAACAGCATTATATTCATCAGCAATAAACCTATTATTCCTACTGCTCGCCAGTTCATACAATGTCACTTCCTCTCCCTCCAGAAATGAGAATCGGTGTACATTTTAGAAGAATCAACAGCACCCTGCCTGGATGCCGCTATTCCGTAACTATATAATAATCCTATTTGATTGAAATATATAGCCTTACTTCTGCACTGAGGCTGTTCAATTTACCCGTGGTTGACACCACGGGCTATATTGACCGAACACGATGATGTCCTCCCTAGAGTCGGAAATGTTTGAGTAAATAAATCACGGCATCCCGATGCGGTAGATGTCTCCGGCGGCGTAGTCGGCCAGGTAGAGTTCACCGGCCTCGTCCTCGCCGAAGGTCGAGATAGTCAAGTCCGTGTCGATCAGCAGCCGGTTCTCCCAGACGGTGCCGTTGCGCCTTAAGCCCCAGATGCGGCCGCTGCACAGGTCGCCATACAGGTAGACCCCCTGCAGCTCCGGGATGCTGCCGCGGTAGACGTGACCGCCGGTCACCGAGCAGTCTCCGTTACCGTGAAGATATTCTGCCACTGGCAGCACCAGGCCGGCGCTGCTGCAAGCGGGATCGGCAAAGCAGCGGCTTCCCTCCATCACGTTCCAGCCGTAGTTGGCACCGGTGCCTTGGCCGGCGGGCTGAAAATTGACCTCCTCCACCAGCTCCTGCCCCACGTCGGCCAGAAACAGGTCATTGGTCAGTCGGTCGAAGCTGAAGCGCCAGGGGTTGCGCAGCCCGTAGGCCCAGATCTCGTTGCCGAAGGGGTTGCCCGCTGGGATAGCGTAGGGTACGGCCCCGGAGAGGACATCAAGCCGTAGTAACTTGCCCAGCAGCGTGGCCAGGTTCTGGCCGTTGCCGAGTGGGTCGCCGCCGCTGCCGCCGTCGCCGGTCGCGATGTAGAGCAGGTTATCGGGTCCAAAGAGGAGTTGGCCGCCGTTGTGATTGGTGAAGGGTTGCACGATGGTCAGCAGCTCATGGCGGGAGGCGCGGTCGGCCAGGTCGGGGTTGGAGGTAAGCGCGAAACGTGCCACTACCGTGTTGCCGATTCCGGTACGGTTGGTATAGTTGACGTAGAAGCTGCGCCGGGCACTGAAACCGGGCGGAAAGGCCAGCCCCAGAAGCCCCTGTTCGCCTCCGGCGGGAGTGACCAGGCTGGTGATGTTCAGGAAGGGGGTCGGGGCGACGACACCGTTGCGGATGATCCGGATGGTGCCCCCCTGCTCCACCACGAACAGCCGCCCGCTGCCGTCGCCGGCGTGGGTGATGCTCGTCGGCTTGCTGAAGCCGCCGGCCAGGCGGGTCAGGGTGATGGTGGTGGGAAAAGGGCGTTGTGCGGTACTGGAGCCGCCTCCAGCGCCGCTGCAGGCGGCAAAGAACAGGGAAAACAGTGCGGCGCAGAGCGCCCGCCAGAGGCCGGATTGTTCCATGAGTCACCTCACCAGT
>JACMKN010000174.1 GCA_014380135.1 Deltaproteobacteria bacterium | reverse complement strand
TTTTAATTAAAACATACCGTCCCAGTAAACGCGTGCGTATGGGGGGGGTGAAATGTTTTTTTTGTCCGGTCTAATGTGGTGGGGCGGGGTGGGGGGTGGGTGGGTGGCCCGTCAACGGAATCCGTCATGATTAACATATCTGCCATATATGACGGACGCCGTTCAGGCGTTTGTCATATCCGGGGCGAGACTGGCATACCGCCAGCGGGTCTCATACCAAGTCGCAATTAAACGATTACGTCGTTGGCTTCGTCGGTGACTCCTCAACGTACTTATTGTACGCCTCGGTCGCCACTCTCCTTGCCGCCTGGTACTCATTTTGATTGCACCTTGGTATCAAATCCTGATTGTTGCGCAGCGCCCGATTCGTCCGGTTTGCGTCCGAGTTCTGCAATCACCTGGGCACCTAGCAGCAGGATTATCGCAACCACCTCTATGCTGAACAGGGCCAACACCGTTATGGCGATGGAGCCGTAAATGACGTTGACCATGGATACGGATGCGTAATACCAGATCAGCACCCGGCGGGTGATCTCCCATAAGACCGTTGCGGTTAACCCGCCGATCAGCGCGTGACTGAACTTGACCCGCACCACCGGCATCACCAGATAGATGGAGGTGAACATGAGCACCTCACCGATTATCCCCAGGACATACAGGGCCGCCCCGGTGGCGCCTCCCAGGTTCAAACCCCAGCCCAGAATGGCCAGATGCCTGTTTTCCAGGGTCTCGATGGCGCCCACGATAAACGACACCAGCACGATACCAAGTCCCATTACGAAGATGTACACATAGGGAATAATGGCGGAGATGAAAAATTTGCGGCGTTGAATCCTGACCCGCTGATAAAAGATCACCGACATGGCATTTTCAAGCGTGGAAAAGGCTGTGGAGCTGAAAAACAGCATGCCGAGGAAGCCGATCAAGCCGACCACCCGGCGGTTTTCGAGGAATGCCCGCACCTGTTCGGTCAAGGTTGCCGCATAGCCGGGGATCACCATTTCCAGATAGATTGACAAGGTGTGAATCAACTGCTGCTCTTCTATGAAGTTGGTCAGCACGATCAGGGCCAGGATTGACAGGGGCACGATCGACAACAGGGTATAATAGGCGACAGCGCCGGACAGCAGCAGACCCTGGTTGCTTATGAATCCCCGCACTACCCGCAGCAGGAAGCTGAAGAGCTGAACCACTACCAGGAATAAATTTTGCCGGTTGTTTTTCGGGCCTGGAGAGGGGAGCGCTGCGGCCATTGTCTTATTGAGACAAAGCCGAATTATTCACTCTTCTGTCGGTACCCCTGAACGGGCAATCCCGCTTGCTTGTTCTGATAGGGTCTGCCCCGATAGTCACCCAGCCCGTGAAGCGTTTGAATTTAACAATCGCATTCGATTCAATCAGGTTGTCCAGTATAAAGTTTTTGACGTAATCGTAATGGTTTCCGGTACGAATAATATGGATCAGCATGTTCACACTTCCTTGTCTATCAAATATACCGGCTATTGCAGATTGGTGCCGGGCTCGGGCTGCTCGACGGACATCCGGTTTTTTACACTCTTTACACCGTTTATATCGGTAACTATTTTCGTGACCAGATCCTTTTCGGCTGCACTTCCTGCCTTGCCGCCCACCGTGACCAGTCCGTGCCTTGTCACAACCGTGGTGTTGAGGACGCTGGTCGAACGATGGTTCAGCAGCGTCATGTTGACCTGGGCGGTGATGGAAGCGTCATCGATCTTTTCGGCCGTTGTCCGGTGTGTCTTTTTCAAGGCCTTGATCACTAACAGCTCGTTTTTGACGTCTTTGACCCCATCCACATCCCTGGCATATTCAGTGATCAAATCCTTCTGTGCCTGGCCGGCAGCCTCGCCCCGCAGGGTCACGATGCCGTCTTTGACGACGATCTCGGTCTTGGCGGCGCTCACGCTGCGATGAAACAGAAGCGCTACTTTCACCTTGTCAAGGAGCCAGGCATCCGAGTTTACGGTGGGGGCTGCGCCCTTGACCTCCAGCCGGTTGTCCACACTCTTGACTCCCGGCAGGCCGGCCACGGTCTCCTGGGCCAGTAATTTGTGGAAGTTTTCGGAGACGATCCCGGTCAGGATGACGGTGCCGGCCTTGGTCCGGATCTTGATGTCATCACCCTTCAGGTAGGTCTTGAACGCATACGAGTGCCGGGCGGATGACTCTACGCGGCTGTCCGGATCCGCCGCCTGCACAGGTACGTTGAACGCCAGGGGAGCCACCGCTGCCGCCATTATGGATATGGAATAGATTGCTTTCATTTCATGTTCTCCTTTTCGATGTTGTTATGGTCCGGATCTTATCCCGCTTGTGGGGAGTAGATAACAACACGATTCAGCAGAATGCAAACTTATTTCCTGAACTGACTCTCCGGTTTGACGCCTTCATTAAGGATAATCGCCTCGACCCTTCTGTTCTGCTGCTTGCCGGCCGCGCTGGCATTGCTTGCCAGCGGGTAGCTCTTGCCATGCCCGATGGTGACAATCCGTACACGGGCGATGCCGCGTTTTACCAGGGCGCTCTTGACTGATTCGGCCCGCTGCTCGGAAAGAACCCGATTAAACTCATCGTTGCCGACGCTGTCGGTATGCCCCTCAACCAGCAGATTCCGGTTCTGTTTTTTCTGGAGGAACTCGGCCAGCTTGTCCATGTTGAGCAGGGCGCTGGTATTCATGTCGGACTTGCCGGTGGCAAACAGTACATCACCGATAGTCAGCACGATCCCGCGGTCGGTCAGTTGACCCTGCAGTTCCGACAATTCCTTAAACAGCTGGGCCAGTTCGGCTTTTGCCTTTTCGGCCTCCATGGCTTTTGCATCAGCCTGTGCCTTTGCCAAGGCCGTCTCCTTGGCGATCTGTTCGCTGGGATCAACCGCTCCTACGCAGGCGGTCAAAATGACTCCGACGGTAATGGCGAGGGCGGCGGCTTTCAGCTGACCGAAAAAACAACGGGATTTCATATAAACCACTCCTGATTTAATCCGAACTGTTTCACGGCCGGCAGCTTCTTGATTTAGTCGCGCACGGCCTGGATGGCCTCACGCAGCTTCAGTGCATCCTGCTTGGCTTTTTCGGTCGGGGCCAAGGCCCCGTGCATAATCGGCATCCACCATGGCCTCATCCACAAGCTTGTTGGCGGAAACAATGTCCCTGGCCACCACAGCCGCTTTGGCTGACTCCAGCTTAGCCCTCGGCCGACTTGAGAGGAGCGGGCGCGTATAGCTCGGCCTCAGCCGCTTTGGCGGCGTTGATATTCTCTTCCAGTTCGGGGAAGCGTGAGCTGGCGGTATCGGTTGTTGCGCAGCCGGTCACCATGCACAGGCCCAGTCCGGCCAGTCCGGTTGCGACATACCGCGAAATCAGGTTCCTCTTCATACGTTTAATCCTCCTTGATATTTGATACCAAGTCGCAATCAAACTATTTTTTCCTGGTCAAGCTCTTGATCACGACGGCCACCACCACCAGAATGGCTAGCACCGCCCACATCAACATCCCTCCGCCCATCCATCCGTCTGTATGGTTCATCTAAAGCTCCTTCGGTTATGCTGCGACCGGCCCGGCACGGGAAATACTCCATGTACGGCCAGTTCCGCGTTTTCATGAGAGGAAATATCGCAACTAACATGCCAGAGAGCGTTGAGGGTGTAACGGTCTGATTATGCGAGTAAAAATGGAAAAAGGGCTTGCCGGGGGAAGAAAAGGCCGCAAGCGTAATCCGTCATATTTAACGCGGCTGTCATATGCGACGGATTGCATTCAGTCAAGCTATCATTAAAGATGGGAAAAGAATCCTGCCCTGCGGACGGCCGCAGGGCAGGGGAACAGACATACTATAAATTACTGTCTAAAATCAGATCAATCACTTCCCGACGCGAATCGCCGAAAGATCTCCTATCAGTCCGAAGACGCTCAACAGCCATAAAATCACAACGATAACCACCACAGCATTCAGGATTTTCTTTATGGTGGACTGCATCGGTATGTAACTGTTAATCACCCATAGAACCACTCCAACGACTACCAAAACGATCACTAATTGAATCAGCGGCATAGCTTATTTCCTTTTATATTTTATTTTGTTGACCATCAAGGATGGTCATTCAAGTCCGGCTGCTCCGGGCAGCCCGACGCGGATCAGTTGCGAGAAATCGGGCGCTTTGTCCCGGCCCTTGGCCCGCTCATTGATCAGGCTCCGTTTTTTCAGTTCCGGGAACGGCAGGCTCGTATCCAGCGCCTTCCTCTCGTAGAGCATTTCATCGACGAAGCCGTTGACGATGATGCGCCAGTCCAGGCGGCCATCCGGGTTATAGGGTGCCGTATTGATGCGGAAACTGGTCATGCAGTTGCCGGTCAGGGCGTTGTACCATTCGGGGCGCTCTTTCAGGGCGTTTACCTTCCGCAGATAATCCAGGAAAATCCTGCGGGCCAGATCGGCCGACTCATTCAGGCGATACAGATAGACCTGTTCACCCCGGTAATTGGTCCGCAGCCCGATCAGGTCGCGTTCGTCGGCCACAACGTAGGCCAGTTCGTACTGCCTGAAGAAGCCCTTGATATTGGAGTATGCTTCGCCGATCTCCTTGCGGGTTTCGATGGAGAAACAGACAACTCCGCCCCCCTCGAAGCCGAAGCTGAGCATGGTGTGGGCGATATAGGGCGAACCCCAGTAGACCAGGGAGAGGTCGAGGCTCTTCAGTTTGGACAGATCGAAGGTCCTGTCGTAGTGGCGGACGGTGTAGTCGCTTTCGCTGCGGTAGTCGCAATTGCGGATGTTGTGGATGGTCACTTGAGAGCCCCGGTTTTCCGCCCAGGGAAGCAGAACTACATCCGGCTGCCAGTTCCTGTCGTTGGATGGGGGCATGAACAGCCACCAGGCCAGCACTACTGCAAATGCAGCCAGAAATCCCAGCCGTGTCCGCCGGTTGCTGTACCTGCCGAGCAGAGCGACCAGGCTGCCGATGGCGAAGATACCGGCCATCCAGGGGCGCACAAAACCGGGCAGGTTTGAAAAAAATATGGCCAGGGTCGCCCAGCCCGCCAGCGCCAGGAGACCGAAGCGAACAAGGACTTTTCTGAACCGGAGCAGGCGTCCGGCTGCTTTGCTCACTTTATCTTTGTGATAGCGTTGCTCAAGATCGTCCTGACCTCGGCCCAGACATTTTCCGTTCCGGTTTTGACCTCTTCCCATTCATCATCATTGGCGGAGGATACCCCCTGCAGTTTTAGCGCGGCCTGATCCCGTTTGAGCTGCAGGGCCGCGATAGTGCCGGAATATTCAGCCTTCGTCTCGGACGTGGCGCTTTCGGCCTTGTCCTTCAGCAGGTATATTTGCGAATCCCATTCGACCATCTCTGCCGAGAGCCTTTCTACATATTCTGTTCGCTTGTCCATGATGGCTACCTTTATGATTGTTGTTTTCCACTGCCGGCTATTATATCACCAGCCGGCAGTGGACTTTACTTTACTCGACGGTCATGCGGTTCTTCACACTCAGCACGCCGTTTACGTCGTTGGCGAGTTTTGTGGCCAGGTTGAATTCGGCTACGCTGTTGGCCTTGCCGGTCAAGGTGACCAGGCCACGCTTCGTCTCGACCTTGGTTTTGAGGGCGCTGGTCGAGCGGTGATATAACAGAGTCATCTTGACCTGGGCGGTGATGGAAGCGTCATCAATCTTTTCGCCGGCCGTGCGCTTGCCTTGCGACGTTTTCGCCACGGTCATCTCATTTTTTACGTCCTTGACCCCTTCCACATCCTTGGCATATTCAGTTGTCAAATCCTTCTGTGCCTGGCTGGCAGCCTCGCCCCGCAGGGTCACGATACCGTCCTTGATCTCGACTTCGGTTTTGGCGGAGCTCACGCTGCGATGAAACAGAAGCGTGGTTTTCACTTTCTCACGCAGCCACACATCCGAGTTTGCGGTGGGGGCGGTACCCTTGACTTCCAGCCGGTTGTCCACACTCTTGACACCTGGCAGGCCTGCTACGGTCTCCTGGGCCAATGACTTGTGGAACTCTTCGGAGACGATCCCCTCCAGGGTCACGACGCCGTCCTTGGACTTGATCTTGATGTCATCGCCCTTGAGGTAGGTCTTGAACACGTAGGACTGCTTGGCGGATGACTCGATGCGGCTGTCCATGCCGGCCGCCTGCACAGGCACGCTGAACGCCAGCGGAGCCACCGCTGCCGCCATTATGGTTATTGAATAGATTGCTTTCATTGCACGTGCTCCTTGATTTAAAATCGAATTACTTCTTCATCATATGTCTGGACGGCTTATGCTCGCCCCTTTTATGGTCACCCGTTTTGTGGTCACTCATCTTCATGGACATCAACTTCTTCATTTTCTTGTACTGATCATCCGTCAAAATGGTCCGCATCTCTTTCATGGCTTTCAGATTTTCCAAGTGATGGGCGCTTTTTATTTCGGCAATTTTCTTGACCGCCAGGTTGGCCTTCTCCAGGTCAAAATCTTTCACATCCATGATTTCCATCAGTTCAATCTCTGCAATTTTCAGGTCGGCCTTGAAGCGGGCATGCCTTTTTTGCATCTCGATATGGGCAGGCTTCATTTTCCGGAGCTGGTCATCGCCAAGCCCGATCTTCTCGGCATGATCGAGGCACATGCCCGGCATTTCGCCCATCATGTCCATATGGTCCATTTCCTTCATCTGTCCATGTCCGCCGCGATGCTCCTTCATGGAGGACATATCCTTCATCTGTGAAAATGCGGGTGCAGGCACGCTGAACGCCAGCATGGCCAACGCTGCCGCAGTCAGAGTTACAGAGCGTATTTCTTTCATGGCAAGTTCTCCTTTGATTGTCGTTCCGTCTGTTTTTAAGGCTGCATTTCGCTACTTACCCAAAATCTTCTTGAACTGACCGATCTTTTGCTGAGCTTTGCCGGCTACCTTTTCACCGGCGCCTTCCCCTTCCAGCTTCGGATTATCGCTCAGTTTCCCGGCGACCTCCTTGACGGTACCCTTCACTACGTGAAACTTGCCTTCGGCCTGATCCTTCGTACTGGATTTCATGGTGATTCTCCTTTGGACTTTCGATTTGACTGCTAACCACATTATTTAAACGCCTTGATCAGCGCCTCAAACTGCGCTTGAAAAGATTTGTCGTGTGCTGTTATGGGCGGGAGCTTGCGGTCGATACCCAGCAACTGATAGACGGCCATCTGGGCCGCTCGCACCGAGTACTCCACCGTAAAGACGACATCATCCGGAATTTCTACGAACTGGCTGATGAATGCGAGATTCACCGAACCGTGGGGCACAGGCAGAGGTCTATCGCTCTGCAGGCGGGGCATGAACATGCTGGTGATGTAGGGCATTCGGCAGGGAATGCAATTGGCCGATTCAACGGTCTTCAGATCAAAACGGAGGTGTCCGCAGAGCTCCTGCAGAATTTCCGTGCCATTGCATTCGTCCATCGGTTTTGGAACGAAATTGCCGACCCGGTCCGGAAACAGCGAGTAGCCCCAGAACAGCTGTATATCGGCCGGTTGGTCCGGAAAGTGGGGTTGATGAGCCAGTACAATGGACATCAGCCAATTCGAGTCCTTGAAGGTCATCAGACCGCCGGTGCCGGGCTGATTCCCGCTGAACGCAATCATCTTGTCGAAGAAGGCCGGGTTCTTCAGCGTGACGGTAAATGATTCCCAACAGGACTGGGCGATGCAGCCGTTAAAGACGGCCGGGTTGCCAAACTGCGGCCGCCCCTCCGCCAGCCTTTCCCAGAGCCGCCAACCGCCGCTGTCCGCATCGGACAGCTTGCGGGGGGCGCTGGTCATCGAACCCAGGCTGGAGGCATCGGTCATGGAGCCGTTCTGCATGAAGACCAGGTCGCCCTTATCCACGGAGATCATTTCGCTCCTGCCCTGTCGCATGACATGCAGTCCGGTCACGGTGAAGCGGTCCTCTTCGGTCTTGTGGCTTAGGTCGGTCACCCTGCAATTCGTGATCAATCGGACGCCCTGAGCCTCCAGCCAGGCCTGCAGTGGCAGCACCAGGGAGTCATACTGGTTGTAGATGGTTCGCTTGATGCCCGCCAGGGTTTCAATGCGGGAAAATTCGAGCATGAAGCGGTGCAGGTAGCGTCTGAATTCGACGGCACTGTGCCAGGGCTGAAAGGCGAAGGTGGTGGACCACATGTACCAGAATTCGGTCTCGAAAAATTTGGGCAAAAACCAGTCGGTGATGCAGCTTGTTCCCAAAGCATTTTCGTCGGCCTTGCTGAGTTTCAGCAGATCGATGCGATCCTGCATCGAGAAACCCATCGAATCCACCGGGACCTTCGCGCGCCGGCTGTCAACCAGCCTGGCCAGCGAATGTGCCTTGTACTTCTCGTTGAACTCGACGGTTTCGTCGAATACCGTTTTGCCGGGGTTGATCAGTGAGGGAATCGATTTGTAAAGATCCCAGGTGCATTCGAAGTTGTCGGTGGTCAGCATGCGACCGCCGCGCAAAGAATACCCGACCGAGGGGGCTCCGGCACCGTCCAGGCTTCCGCCCAGGATGGGTGCCGCTTCCAGGATCGAAATATTTCCGCCCGGCAGGCTGCCGTCGCGAATCATGAAGGCGGCGGCGGCCAGGGATCCGATGCCGCCGCCTATGAGATAGGCTTTTGTTTCACTGCTCATTCAGTCTATACCCCCAGAATCCAATTCTTGACCGTCTGGTTGGTTATGCAGGATTGAAGAAATCTCAAAACCTGAATCCGAGAGCGGCGGTCGTAACAAAACCGTCCAGCTTGATATGCTGGCCGCCGAAGGAAGGCTCGGCCCACAGGTATTTCCCCTCCAGACCGGCGAACATGTTTTTCTGGAAGTTGATGTTGAAGCCGGCGCCGGCATGAAATCCATAGGTGACTTCCGTGGAACCACGAAAATTATTGACACTGCCGTTATTGATATTGCCTTCCACCTCCAGATCGCTGACGTAGGCCCCGATTCCGGCCAGACCGTACGGCTCGAAGATGCCCAGCGGAAGAAACACTTTTCCGGTTGCGATCAGCGGAACGACTCTCAGCTTTGTCTCGCCCGGTTGTGCCGCCGGGGAGCCTTCGCTTTCAAAGTAGCCGGCACCCAGCTCAATGGCCAGTATGGGTAGGAAGTAATGGCCGACCGCGACCTCGCCGGCGAAGCCGGTTTTGCTGTCCAGGTGCTCTCTGCCGCCGTTGAAATTGTCAAGGTCGAAAGACATGCTGGGCGAATAGATTCCGCCCTTGACCACCACGTAGTTGGCGGGTTTCTCTGTGTCAGCCTTCACCTCAGCGGATGCCGGGGAGCTGATGCCGATCAGGGCAACTGCCAGAATCAGGAACAGAATACTTTTCGTTTTCATAATTTCTCCTTTTTCAGTTGACCACAGGAATTTAAATACAGCAGAAAGCACGCTGGTGCTTCTGCATTGCCAGGTCTGATAAATCGCAACTAACGTGCCATGGGAAGAACGGCGGATATTGAGTCTGTAAGAGTGTGATTATGCGGGATAAAAAACAAAGTGGACGTGCGGGGTGGTGGAGAAACCGTCTGTGGAATCCGTCATGTTTGACATAACTGTCACATGTGACGGTACGGGTTTGGGGGAAGGCAAATCCCCCTAACCCCCCTTTTGAAAGGGGGGATTGAGGGGGATTTGTCTTTAAATCACATTTTTTTACCTGATTCGTTCTAATCTTCCGCTAAAAAGACTGTCATCCACGAATGCTTTTATCGGGGATCCAGATTTCAATGGTTTGAAAGGCTGGATTCCCGATTACTACTTCGGGAATGACAGACTAAGGAACCAAGCGGCGAATTAGAACGAATCACATCTCTTTATTGGCGGGCAATGCCGTATTTCCGCATCCGGGCGCGCAGAGTGCTGGGGTTGAGGCCTAGGATCAGCGCGGCCCCGTTTTTCCCCTCGATTCGCCAGGCGGTTTTCTGAAGCACCTGGAGGATGTGGTCGTGTTCCAGATCGGCCAGGGCTTTGATGTCCTGTCCTGCCAGTTCCCGCTCTGTCTTTGCGAAGGTATCGAAGCGGTCCAGTACCTGCAGGGCGCTCCCCTGGCTGGTGATTACCGCCCGTTCGATGACACTTTCCAGCTCCCGCACGTTGCCGGGCCAGTGGTATTCCTGAAGGGCGTTCAGGGTGTCTGTTGACAGGGTATCGATCTTCTTGCCGATTTTCTTGTTGAACTTGGCAATGAAATGACTGACCAGCAGCGGGATGTCTTCCCTGCGCTGCCTGAGTGGCGGCAGTGTGATGGGGAAAACGTTGAGCCG
>JACMKN010000173.1 GCA_014380135.1 Deltaproteobacteria bacterium | reverse complement strand
TGCAGGCAGCCCAAGCTTTTTCGCGCGCACCCGCCAACTTTTTACCACTCCACACACATTGTCAATAATCCGGCTGGCACTGTCAGCGCTCAATCGATAGTCATCAGCCGTGGACAGAACAACATTCAAATTCGGCTGTCTGTCATACGCGTGTATGGGGCTCCCTTCGGTTGAAGAGCTTTCGGTTTGCGCGGTGCTCTTTTCCTTTGGGGCAAAGATTCGTCCTGCAGGAGTCTGCCCAGTTTATCCTCTTTTGCAACAAGCGCCAGATCATCCAACAGCCCCAACACGCGAAGCACGACAGCGTAAATCCCGAACGCAACCGAAGGATCTCCCTTTTCGATTTTGCCCAGTGTCGGTCGGCTTATGCCGACTCTTGCGCAAATAGTCTCCATGGAAAATCGTCGCCGGAGACGCGCATCTTTTATGCGCCGGCCAAACTCCGCCATTTCTTTCAAAGGGCCAGGATATATGTGTAATGTTTTCTTTCCCATAATGTAAATAATTATTGTCAAAATATGGCACTTTGTCAATTATTATTATTGTTACTAATAGCAAGAATGGGCGATTTGCTATGGAAATGAAATTAGGCCAAAGACTTCTTTACAAAGCAATTTACTTGAATATACTCCCCCGTTGCCGATTAAGAATGTAAAGAACGCGCGCCGGCTTTGAACTTTGGAATTTTTATCGCAGGGAGAATGCATGAATTACAGTATCAAATCCAGACTCACGGCGGCTCTAGCCATTGTCATCCTGATCATTGTTGGACTCGGAGCACTCTCGATCTGGTCCCAGGAGCGTATTGGCGAGAGTGTTGTGATACTGGACACCCAGAATGAAAAGATGGCGCTCATAACGGATTTGCAGCTGGCAATCAACGAGGCAATCATGCCGGCGAACGATTACATTATAACCGGCGATCCCGCTTACCGGAAAGAGTTCGAAATTCTGGATGCCGGGGCCACCAAGGCATTCACCGCAATCAAGAGCAACGCAGGTTTTAACCGCGATGAAAAGAGGGTGATCGAGAAAAGCGAATCGTTTTATGGGGGATTACGGAATATCTCACACAGGATTCTCGCCAGCGATTCGAAAAATACGGAGCTGCCGGCGCTGATGGAAAAGATGGACTACGAATACGCCGCTCCGGCTGTCGCCGGAATCGCAGCCCTTAAGAAAGGCATAGCCGTCTCACTGAAAACGGCGAGGGATAATGTGTCGGCAGTCAAGGGGTTCACTCGAACGCTGGTGATTTCAGTCGTCATACTCTTCACCGTGGCGGCCGTTGTTTTCGGCACCATCATATGCCGCTCCATAACCTCTCCGATCAAAGAGACTGTAACCGCATTAGGAGCGGCAGCCGCCGGGGACTTGAGCGGCAGCTTGACGCTTTCATCCAGGAGTGAGTTCGGTATTCTATCCGACCGATTCAACACCTTCATGGAGTCAATCCGGGAGATCATCGGTTCGATCGCCGGAACCACCCGAAATGTGGCCAGAGTAGCCCATTCCACCAAGGAGTCGTCGCAGCGCCTTCACTCGTCGGCCCAGACCCAATTGGTGAACCTGGAGACCACGGCCTCGGCGCTGGAGGAAATGCATTCTTCCATCAGATCAGTGACTTGCGATGCCGAAGAGCTTCTGAAGTTCACGGAAACTTCGTCCAGCCAAGCCCAAAAAATATCGGCAGAGATATCCGAAATTGCGAGGCATGCCGAGGGGCTCGACACCCTGAGGGATCAGACCGCTTCCTCAATCGGCGAGATAGCCGCCGCCATCAGGCAGGTGGTTTCGCACGTTGACGACCTGTTCGAGCGAACCGAGCAGATTGCCAATACTGTGACGGAAATGGATGCCACCATTGCCGGCATTAGTGATCACTCGAAGGAGCAGGCTGTTCTTTCCGAAAAGGTACGGGAGAACGCCTCCGGATTCGGGATGGAGACCGTCAGGGGGAGCCGGGAGTCCATTGAAAAAATCCGCGACGAAGTGTCGGCCGCCGCACGGAGCATCCACCGATTGGGCGACATGTCGGGAGAGATCGGCAGAATCGTTGAGGTGATCAACGACATGGCCGGGATTACCAACCTCCTCTCACTCAATGCAGCTATTCTTGCTGCACAGGCCGGGGGGCACGGTAAGGGCTTTGCCGTCGTGGCCGACCAGATGAAGAGGCTTTCAGGTCAAACGGCATCATCCACCAGGGAAATATCTGATATTATCGCCAGAGTCCAGCAAGAGGTTTCTTCGTCGGTCGAATCCATAAACGTCACCCTCGACAGAGTCGAGGAGGGTATGGCACGTTCGAGGGAGGCGGAAAGCTCTCTGACAAGAATAGTCTCCGCGGCCGAAAGCTCTCTGGAAATGGCAAAAAGCGTAGAATGTTCCCTCGCGGAACAGTCCATCGGCATCAGCCAGGTGCTCGAAAATATGCTCCATGTGAATACCATGGTTATTGAGATAAAGAAGGCAACCGCCCAGGAGAGTATCGCCGCTCAGGAGATATTTGCCGGAACTCAAACCCTTGCCGATTACACGGGGATGATCAGGCAGTCGACTCAGGAACAGTCCATGGGAAGCAAGGTTCTTTCAGACCTCAGTCGGGAAGCGAGCGATCGGATGGGGGCCGTTACCCAGGCCGTCGCCGAGCAGGAAAAGGCTGCCGCCAGCATCGTGGAATCAATCGAAACCACTCGGCGTGAAGCCGAAGACAATGTCCGGATGGCCGCAGAGCTGGACGAGTTGATGGAGGTGCTTGAAACGGAAGGCGCCACACTGAGTGCTGGCATCGGGAGGTTCAAGGTCTGAAATGTTGAAAATCAAGTGAGCCCAGGAAAAATGCTCCTGTTCAAGCTAAGTTTGAAGTATCTGGTATACTTGGTCTGTTTTGATAAGGCGGTTAACTCAACACCATTACAAAGGAGGAACAGACATGAAAGGAAACGAGAAGATTATTGATACTCTTAACGTGCGGCTGGCAGAGGAACTCACCGCCATCAACCAGTATTTCGTCCATGCCGAAATGAGCGAAAACTGGGGCTACGGGCGGCTGCATGAAATGATCCGCAAACGTTCCATCGATGAGATGAAACATGCAGAAAAGCTGATTGCCCGGATTCTCTTTCTGGAAGGGAAACCGATCGTCTCTGTTTTGAATAAAATGCACATCGGCAGCGAAGTTCCGAAGTTTCATGAAAATGATCGCAAAGCGGAGGAGGCGGCCATCCGCGGCTACAACGAGAGCATCCGGCTGGCTGTCGAGCTGGGGGATAACGGCACCCGCGAACTTTTAGAGTCGATACTCAAGGAGGAGGAGGGTCACATAGATCTGATCGAGGCCCAACTCGACCAGATCAGTCAGATGGGGATCCAGAACTACCTGGTGGAGCAGATCGACTGACAATTTGCCGATGGCAAGTTGCGCTATCTATGTAAACGGCAATTAAAACATGGAGATACAGATATGAAGAGGCCATTGTCGCCGGGAATTATTTCCCGACAGCAATGGCCTCTTCCCGTAGCGAAATTGTGTTTCGAGCCAGCGAAAGTTTTCCCTGTCGTTCAAGATCCTTCAGTAACCGGATGACTGCAGGCGTGGAGGAGACTATATACTTTATATAACCGCATGAAAAGAAAAGGGCAGCCGACGTCGGCTGCCCTTTTGTATGGTCCTGAAGGAATTCTGCTATAGAGTTTTGAAGCTGAAGGTCGCGCTGGTGGTCAGTCCGCCTTTGCTGTCATTAGCGACGACCTTCCAGTAGTAGGTCGTGTTGGCCGCAAGGCCGGTGACTGTTTTACTCACCTGCTGATCTGCGGTCGTAGATCTCGACCTGTCGTTTACTTCCCCGATACATGCCGTCAATAGAGCTCCGACCAGGATGAGGGCGATGATGCCCAGCGTAGTTGTTCGCGAACGCCGCGAACCGTTTCCTGCAACAAAACCGAACAGCATGATTCCGCCGCCCATGCTCCCCAGACCGGCGAACAGAAGCCCGGCAGACTTGGCGGCAGCGACGTCAACAACGGTCTGGGCCACAGCAAAGTTCGGGTCGGTGCTGTAGATTAATTGATATGTCACGGCGTCGCCATCGGGGTCCGTCGATTTATTCCAGACGAACGTCATCGTCGTGCCGAGCCCAGTCTGGCCGTTGGTTGGGGAAACCAGCACCGGATTTATGGGGGTATTATTGGCCGTGCCAATGGGTGCTATGCCTCCGGTGCCGCTCACGGTCATTGTCAATGACGGCGTACCGGCGACATTGCTTGGAATATCAAAGGTATCGCTGGCAGGACCGTTGACGGTGGGTGCAAAACGGACCGTCAGCGTACAGGAGGTGGAAGGGACTTTCGTCTGGCCCGAACAGGTGTCGTTAAGGAGACTGAATGGCGCGGCGATTGGATTGACGCTGGATATAGTGCCGATGACCAGGTTCGCGGTGCCGGTATTGGTAATGGTGATGACCGCATCGGCCGACGAGCCTGCCGTCACGCCGCCGAACGGCACCGTATTGTCGTTAGGCGGGGCGATGGAATCGGTGACCGAGATCAGCGGTGCAGTCAGCAGCGGGGTGACGAATTCGAATGCGCCTATGTCGCTTGTCGCCACGCCGTCAGGGGGAATGTTGCCGTCCATGGGGCGTGTGATTCCCCGTGCGTCCGTGAGGGGAAAAACTGTTGCCGAGCCCTTGTCGATGGCCGGGCTTCCTGCGAGAAGAGCACGGGTTTGAATAAGAGCCGCTCCGTTAAGGGCGAGCGCGCCGAGCGAAGGGGCGGTGCCGGGCAAGTCGCCCAATACGCCTGCGACAAAGCCGCAGGTAGTGCCGCTGTCAATGTTGTTTCCCTGTGACGTGATCGTGCCCCCGCAGTTGGCAGGTGTATTGCCCGAGATGATCGTATTTCTGGCCGACACAGCTCCTATAGCGACATTGGCATTTCGAATGCCACCGATGGCGGCTACCCCTGCATTAGACGTATTGTCGCTTATTGTGACATTTAGCAGAGTGGCAGTAGCAGCAGCGTCGTTGTCGATGCCCGCACCCTGTGTTGGCGAATTGCCGTTGATCGTAATGTTCGTGAGATTTATTACACCGTTGTTTTGGATCCCGCCGCCAGTGATGTTGCTGCTCACTTCGCCGTTCGTCCAAATGAGCACTCCGGCCGCGCCGTTGTTGACAGCTCCACCGGGGGAGTTATTGCTCGTTACCGCGACCGTGTCCATGTTGAGGGTTCCGGAGTTATCTATTCCCCCGGCACCTGCACCTGCACCTGCGGCCGTACAGGCCGTGACGATAATGTTGTTCAGCGTAACCGATGTACCAATGGCAGTATTGCCGACATGGATGCAGCCGCCATTGCCGATGGCGGAATTCCCGTTGCGGATGGTCACTCCCGAAATAAACACATTTGCGCCCACTCCACCAACTACGATCGTCTCGAACACCCCTTCAATTGCACCGCCGTCGATAGTCGTAGTGGCAGCACCAGCGCCGGTGATGGTAAGCGCACCTCCGGGTCCACTGATATCGAGGTCGCCGTTTGCAGCCAGGTTCTCATTTGTTCCGAGAATGGATAGCGTGTAGGTGTTTGCCGGAAGGATAATGGTATCGGCAACGCCAATGGATCCATTGGACACCTGGATGGCGGCGCGAAGCGTACAGATGCCGTTTCCTGCCACGGTCTCACAAATGCCGTTGTTGGGATTGGCTGCCACCGCATCGACATTGTTGTTCACGGTATAGATTGCGGAATGACAAACAGCCGGTACTACGGCAATGAGCATGAGACTGAACAGGCATGCCAACTTGTTGATAAAAAAACCCTTTGTCGAATTCATACCAGGTTTCCTCCTTTTCTGATTTAACTACTTATCGCCAAGTATAACACGCTGTCCAGAGAATCAAGTGAGGCCGGCAAGTAAAAAAAATGAATGTTCCTTTATTCCTTAAGTCGGAAAAGAACAGCAGCCACATCGCATGACATTTATCCGCAACTGCGTTATTGTTGATTCATGATTGGCTTCATTATTAAGGAGGCTCATATGAGAAAGCGGATTTTAGTAGTTATGCTGGTGTTGCTGGTGTCGGCCATCAGCGGCTGCGCCTTCGTGAACGTGCCGCTCATGCAGACGCCCATGCCTCTCAAGGAGCAGGTGCTGGAGGGGGATAGCGCCAGGAAAATCCTGCTGCTAGATATCAGCGGCACCATCTCCGAACGGGAGAAGTCCGCTGGTCTGCTGGGACGCGCTGATACATCCATGGTCTCGCTGATACGCGAGTCACTCCGGAAGGCTGAAAAAGACGACCGGATCGCCGGTTTGATCCTGCGCATCAATTCTCCCGGCGGAACGGTGACGGCCAGCGACATCATTCATCATGAGATCGTCGAGTTCAGGAAACGCAGGCATGTTCCGGTGCTGGCCTGCATCATGAGTGTCGGCACCTCGGGCGGCTACTATGTGGCTGCCGCGGCGGATGAGATCATAGCTCATCCCACGGCCATCGTCGGCAGTATCGGCGTGATTTTGATGAAGTTCAACGTGGAGGGACTGATGGGCAAGGTCGGCCTGGAGGAACAGACGGTCAAATCCGGCGACAAGAAGGACATCATGTCTCCCTTCCGCAAGGCAACTCCGGAGGAGGTCGAGCTGGGGCAGGGGATCATCGATCAGTTCTACGGACGATTTTTGGATATCGTCGTGGCGCGGAAGGGCAACAGGCTGTCGCGGGACGAACTGCGCAAGCTGGCCGACGGCCGCATCTATACGGCCGATCAGGCTCTGGAAGGAAAATTGGTCGACCGGATCGGTTATCTGGACGACGTCATCGCCTCGATCAGAAAGTTGGCGGGGGATGACAGGGCCCGCGTGGTGAGCTACTACCGTCCCGGCACGTACAAGGGCAGTATCTACGCCGATGCCGGTGGAAAGGGTGGAGTGCTGGAGATGTTCGGCGGGCTGGATGCCCTTTCTGCCGGGAGTTTCATGTATCTGTGGCGGCCGTGAACGTCCCGAAGGTTAGGTGGACTGGCGGGACGCTGTTATTTGTTTTTCCAATCTGGTAGTTCCGGAAACACAATACTAAATTCAAAAGGCGGCCGGTCGGCCGCCTTTTCTGTCCACTATTCTCAAATACCCCACATACGCTATTTTCTCTCGTAACCCAACGCATCATGGCAACTGACCGTACAATTACCTCCCTTGGGGGTTGTTGTGTAGGTTATCGTTACCGCTTCCTTGCCGTTAGTCCCTTTAGGCCGTATCAGGTGGAGTTGGTCACTGGCGTGTACATCATGGCAGGCAAGGCAGGGAATCCCGTTTTTCACTCCGGAATGCAGGTTGTGCAGATTGCTGATACCATCCCGGAAGCCGTTTTTCTGTGTTTCCTTCTCTGTTACCAGTGACCGCTCATGACATTCGAAGCACAGCTGTTTTACCGGGAGTCCCAACTGGTATTTATGGTTGGAGGCATGTGGTGCATGGCAGCCAAGGCAGTCATTTTCAATGATCGGCGGATGAACACTTTTTTTGCTGGATTGATTTTCGTGGCACTCGTAACAGATCTTTGAACTCTTGTCCTTGACCGCGTACAGGAGGTGATTGCTCTGGTGGTTGCCGCCGGTTGCATTATGACAGGGGGTGCACTCCTTGCCGGCCAAACCACTGTGGACGAAAGGTGCGGTCACCTTGCTGGCATGGCACTTGTAACAGGGCTTGCCGCTGATCTGATCAACAGTTCCGGTTTCAGCAGCTGAAGCTTGTGAATGGTAAATTGACCCGAACAGGAAAGCCAGAGTGACAGCAAAAACCATTTTATTCATCGTTGTTTTCATAAACTCACCTTTTCCTCGTTTTATTTATCCGCACACATGGTCATTGATAACTAATGTTAACTTCATAACATAGCTTGTCAAAATATCAATGAAAAGGTTTGAATTTTTATTCACCACCGCATGTTGAGAGAACGCGGGGACTCAGATATAACCGGCGGGCATCAAATATGTTTAAGCAAATGTTTATGGAAGCGGGACCCACAGCTATTCAGCTTGGCGCCATACAGTTGCGCCTTGTATTGAATCAAAGAGTCTGATACGTTGCAGCAATGAGTATGGTTGTAAAATATAGTCGCTGCAGTCGCTTCATAACCCTCCTGTTCCCGTTAGTTCTGGTTTTTGTGGGAATAAAGGCGCCTGACTTATCCCGCCCGCTCAAGCCCAAGCCGATGCGGCGAGCGGTTCTGGATAAAATTTCTGTTCGCACTATAGTTCAATCTGTCGAAAATATTGCAGTAGACCCCTTTGTAACAACTCCATCTGACCTGGTTTTTCCTTCCACGAATGAGTATTTCCCTGAAGACGCCCACATTAATTCACCTTTACCCCCGTTGTCGCTGAGACCATTATCTCCACGAGCTCCCCCGCTACCAAACCCATTCGCATGAATATATCCGGAAGTTTAAGTTTACTTTCTCTGAATAAGATGCAGCAGTGCGTTTTTATTTAACAATCCCAAAAATTAAAGGAATAGATCCCATGTTGAAACGCAAATCACTTAGTATTGCTGCCCTGTTTCTTGTTACCGTTTCCATGACTGCCGGCTGTGCGAAGCAGGACGTTGTTAAAAAGGACGAGGGCTTTGTGCCTGCACCCGCTTCCAGACGGGCTGATCAGTCGAAATCCGACCTGACGCCGTCGAATCAGTCGTCTACAACTCCGGTTTCGCAGGTTACCACTCCTTTACCTGATCCTGCTCAAGAGGCACAGAAAACGACCTCCAATGCGCAACTGCAGTCTGCACTGCAAAAGATCTACTTCGATTTTGATTCCGCCGACCTGTCCGAATCCGCCCGCGGCACACTGACTAATAATAACGCCGCACTGATAAAGGGCTCCTCCGCTAAAATCCGGATCGAAGGTAACTGCGATCAAAACGGATCGGCAGAGTACAATCTGGCACTTGGTGAGCGTCGCGCCAAATCTGCCCAGCAGTATCTGATTGCACTTGGAGTCAAGCCCGAGCGTCTTACCACCGTCAGCTATGGTAAGGAAAAACCGGCAGTTCAGGGCAGCGATGAAGCCGCCCGGTCAAAAAACCGTCGTGATGAGTTCGTAGTAGTAAATTAGTAATTTTGGCTGCTCTGGTTTAGCAACACGTACCTCGAGACCCGTTCCCTTTCAATTGCAGAGAGTTGATTGGGAACGGGACCAGGAAGAAGTACCATCCTGATGTGACGAGCAGTATTTCAAATTTTAATTTCCCGCAGCTTGATATTCCCTTGTAAACCTCACTTTTCACGACAGTGAAAAACTCCCTCAGCAGATGTTTCTAATGACAGTTTCACTTGTCGATACAGTGTCACTACAGGTGAGAACCGAACACCGATGAAAAAAGTACCCCAAATCTCCCCACTTAGCCCTTGAAACCGAAATAGCCGCCACACCGCCTTGCAATTGACTTTGATGTGCTACTCTGTTAGAAAGATTAATAGTATTTTCAATGTTAAAGGACTTTCTATGGAAGATTTCTTCCTCAAACTTTCTGTAATGCTTGTGCCCGGCATGCTGGCAATTGTTTGCCACGAGGTCTCGCACGGCTATGTTGCCTGGCGCTTTGGTGACCCGACCGCCCGCATGCTTGGCCGCCTGACGCTCAACCCGATCAAACACATTGATATTATTGGAACCCTGATGATATTTTTTATCGGGATTGGCTGGGCCAAGCCGGTACCGGTTACCTATGAGAATCTCAGAAATCCGAAACGGGATATGATCTGGGTTGCTGCTGCCGGTCCGATTACCAACATTCTTCTGGCAACGGTCTCGGCGTTCCTGCTGCGGGGCATTGTGGCGATCGGCAGTCCTGCCATCCCCGCTTCGCCGGTTTCAATGCTGGTTGAACCGCTGGTGATGATGCTCTCTTTTTCGGTCTATATCAATCTGCTGCTGGCAATATTTAATATGATCCCGGTGCCGCCCCTGGATGGCGGTCGTGTGTTGATGGGACTCTTGCCCCATCAACAGGCAGCTACTCTTAGCCGGATTGAACCGTACGGCATGATCATCATTATCATGCTGGTGTTTTTTACCAATATCTTTTCGTATGTGATCTCACCGTTTCTTAACTTTGGGGTACAGCTGCTGGCCGGTCCCCAGAGTGG
>JACMKN010000021.1 GCA_014380135.1 Deltaproteobacteria bacterium | reverse complement strand
GCTGCCGGTGCTGGAGAAGCTGGGTTTCAGCGACGAGCAGGTCTACACCACGCTGGAAAACCGCATGAAATGCGGCCTGGGCAAGTGCGGCCGCTGCAATGTGGGCAACGTCTACGTCTGCAAGGACGGCCCGGTCTTTACCGCCAGACAGGTCAAGGCCATGCCGATGGAGTTCTGATATGCCGGGAACCGTTGGAAAGAACCGTAAAAAGAAGTTGAAGGCCGAAGTGAGCCCGCCTAAACAGGATATGCTGACGGTTGTTACCGTACGCATTTCGGACGAGGAAAAAGGGCGTATCGATCAGATCATGAGTAACCGGAACATCAAGCGTTACTCCGATGTCATGAGGATGGCCGTGCGGATGTTGAAGGCAGCAGCGATTTAGACTTTGTGGCAATCGGGTAACCATTATAGTGCATCCTTTTAATTCCGTAAAAAATGTACCTGGATCTAAAACTGACAAGCCGGCCTTTTCAAGTCGTCCCGCCAAGTTATTCGTAGAGACTACCACCCGCTGCAACCTGAACTGTTTCATGTGTGTCAAGCAGAACCGGGGCAGCGAGATCCGTGAAGGCGATTTCTCACCCGAACTGTTCTCCCGCCTCGAATCAGCACTTCCCCAGCTTGAAGCCCTGATTCTCAATGGAGTTGGTGAACCGCTCCTGAATCCGCAACTGGAATCATACATACAGAAGGCCAGGAAGCTGATGCCGGCGAGAGGCTGGATCGGCTTTCAGTCAAATGGTGTCCTGATGACCAATCTGCGGGCTCTCTCCCTGATAAATGCCGGTCTCGACCGCGTCTGTCTCTCCATAGACGCGATTGCGCCCGAACAATTCCGGATGTTGCGCGAAGGGGGAGAGGTGGAGTCAATCGACCGGGCCTTGTCCTCTTTGAATGCTGCCAAAAAACTGTGTGAACGGCCTGAAGTGAAGCTGGGCGTTGAGTTCGTTGCGATGCGCAACAATGTCAGGGAGCTTCCGGCCACCTTGGAGTGGGCCGCCAAACGGGGAGCCAGCTTTGCCATCGTCACCCATGTGCTGCCGTACGATGAACAGCATGCCAGCGAAGCGATCTTCTGCAATGTTACCGATCAGGCGCTGGCTCTCTATGATTCCTGGCGCAGAAAGGCTGCCGGGGCCGGAATCGACATCCGGCGCTATTCCGAAGTGCGCTGGAAGTACGCCCGCACAGCGAATGAACAGGCCATCCTGGATACGATTGAAGCGATGAAGTCCGAGGCGGAACGGCAGGGGATCATGCTGGATCTGAAAAAACTGCTGGCTGTTGAGCACGACCGGTTGGACGAAACAGCAGCAATTTTTTCGGCCGCAACAGAGATTGCCGAAAAAACCGGGCTGGATCTGCGTCTGCCGGAGGTCGCTCTCAGCGAACAGCGTAAATGCAGCTTTGTCGAGGAAGGCAGCGCCTTCATCTCATGGAATGGCGACGTGTCCCCCTGTTACTTCCTCTGGCATCGCTACGAATGTTTTGCCAGCGGCTGGAATCAAACGGTTAAGCCCAGGGTGTTCGGCAATCTGGCCCATGGGGATCTGCTGGGGATCTGGAATGATGCGGAATACAGGTCGTTTCGCCAGGAAGTGCTGGCCTACGATTATCCATCCTGCGCCAGTTGCGGTCTGGCGCCCTGTGACTATGTGCAGAACGACGGCTTTGAGCAGGACTGCCATGTCGGGAGTGTGCCCTGCGGGGCCTGCCTGTGGTGTGCCGGGGTGTTTCAGTGTCTTAGGTGAGGGGGCCAAAAGACCGCCAAGAGGATCAGCAGGCCTTTGGCCCCTTCAATGAGCGCGACTGTGTTAGCGTCGGTTGCCGGTAAATCTGAGCAGCATCAGAAAAAGGTTGATAAAGTCGAGATAAAGCGTTAGTGCGCCGAGGATGGCGGGTTTTCTTCCTTCGGCTCCCTGAGCAGCCATTTCCTTGATCTTCCAGGTATCGTAGGCGGTCAGCCCGGTGAAAACTATCACCCCGATGCCGGATATGATCCAGGATACGGCGCTGCTGGCCACGAAGATGTTGACGATCGAAGCGATCACAACGCCGATCAGTCCCATGAAGAGGAAACTGCCCCACGAGGTCAGGTCGCGCTTGGTCACGTAACCGTAGATGCTCATGGCTCCGAACATGCCGGCCGTGGTAACGAAGGTGGAAGAGATGGAGTTGGCGGTGTAGACCAGAGCCACAACGGAAAGGGTGACTCCGTTGAGAGCCGAGTAGGCGATGAACAGGAGCGTTGCAACGGATGTGCTCAGCTTGTTGATTGCGCCAGACAGGGTAAACACTAAAGCCAGTTCCCCGATCATCAGTCCGTAGAACACAAGCCGGTTCCCCACAACCGCTTCGAGAACCGCAGGTGAGGAAAGAGTGATCAGCGCCATAAGGGCTGTGATGGCCAGTCCTGCTCCCATCCAGGCGTAAACCTGCCGGATGAGGGTATTCTGTTTGACTATTACCTGGCCTGCAGTACGGGTGTAGCTGGTATTCAATTCATTCATGATAATTCTCCTTGGTTTCCTTATGCGATTCGCGATTGCAGATCTTTTCCAACGGTAAAGGCCTTGCCCAGCAGCGGACCGACGCCGTGATAGCCCTTGTGGGAGGTGTCATAGATCAGGGGCTGGATCTTCATTATGTCGGGGAGGCCATCGTCATCCAGAACTTCTGCGTCAGCCTTCACATCGACAATTTCGCCGATGAACTGGGTATGCAGGCCGATCTCGACGATCTGCAGCAGACGGCACTCCAAAACTACCGGGAACTCCGCCCCATAGGGTGCATCCACCAGTTCACTCCTGACGGCTGTCAGCCCGGCGACGGCAAATTTGTCAACATCACGCCCGGAGACGGTCCCGACGTAATCCGCTGCCACCATCCTGGCTTCGCAGGCAATCCCGACCGTAAAGGCCTTGCGCTCCACTATGGCTGCATGGGTATGGGTCGCCTTGCGCAGGGAGACGGCAATGCAGGGGGGCTGGGAACAGCAGATGCCGCCCCAGGCGGCGTTCATCAGGTTGGGTTTGCCGGTCTGGTCATAGGTCCCGACCATCAGGACCGGGGTGGGAAACAGCAGTGTCTTTGCTCCGATTGATTTTTTCATAGCATCTCCTGTGCGCTCTTCATGCTCAGCATCTGTTTCATGTTTCATGGATCCTGGTTACTCATCATAAACAAGTGACGATGTTGCAGGTCCCGCTTGTCAGGTCAAACACAACTTTGGCCCTGTTGTCCTTAAGCTGCTGCAGCACTTGGTCGATCTTTTCGTCCAGCGTGTGGCCGTCGTCGGTCAACTCCGACCAATCTCTTGTGACAAACTCCGCCACCATGTTGCGCAGGGTGGCGGGGTTGATGCCGTCCAGCGGTACTTCGATTCCTTCTTCGTTCATAATTCCATCCCTTGCAGCACCAGCTACAGATCGTCACGAAACCTGATCAGCAGATAATAACACCCGACGCCGCCAACGCCCATCAGCAGGTCCCGCGTCCAGGGGATCGGCATATCCAGCATGGAATAGATGATCGGGTCGAGTATGGCACTGGTCAATAAGCCAACTGCCAGCCATGTGAGAAGTTTCTTCATTCGCCGCCGGCTTCCTGCAGCGCCACCTGATAGCCTTCCAGCTTGTATCTGACGACATAATCCAATCGGCATTTGCCGCAGCGGTAGGCCTGGGTAAGGCCGTCCGGGGACTTCTCGACCCAGCCCGCCAGAATGTCGCGGGAGCCGCACCTGGTCCTGGGACAGCGTTCGCCCCCCTTTTTCACAAACATCTCGTCAGTCAGAAATTCCGGCTTTTCTACGCCCCCCATCATCGACTGTCTGAAGATCCTGTGCGTGGCGGCTACCGCCTCGATGCAGGCGCTGGCTTCCGAGGCGCTGCCTTCTTCCAGCAGTGTTTCAGGTGGAGTCTGATCGCGATAGACCAGGCTACAGGAATAACCTTTGCTGCCACGATCCACCCTTATCCCGAAGGTCGTCTCTTTCAGGACGCCAAGGTTGAGTTCGGTGACGCGTGACTTGAGTTGTTTTTCAGTAACTTTCATCGAATTCCTTTTCCTTTTCCGTAATGCACTTCGAAGCCCGACATCAATGACCCCCTTTTTTGGGTACAATGGAGAGCTCTTTGATGAAAAATTACAACACGTTTACGCTTTTAATATTTACCGATTCAGTTTTGTACCATATAAACTCCATAAACAATATAATGGGCATTGAATGATTCGCAATACTATATCACATCCCGACTGGAGGTCACCTTCATGAAAACAATAAACCGATTACAGCGCCTGATCCTGCTGCTGACACTTGTGACCGCAACCACCGCCGCCCTGTTGCCGCGAACGGTACGGGCCGAGGAAGCGCAGCCGCTCTCCATCACCCTTGAAGGGTATTCCTATCCCCATCCGGTCAGCTACCTGCCCCTGGTAATTGAAGGGCAGGACCTGAGGATGGCCTATATGGACGTACTGCCAGGGGGAGGCGGGAACGGTAAAAGCGTTCTGCTTCTGCACGGCAAGAATTTTTTCGGGGCCTACTGGAAGGCAACCATTGCGTTTCTCACCGAAAACGGCTACCGGGTAATAGTTCCGGATCAGATCGGATTCGGCAAATCTTCAAAACCCGACCTCCACTACAGCTTCCATGCCCTGGCAGCGAACACGAAGAAGCTTCTGGATACCCTGGGAGTCAGGGAGGTGACGGTCGTCGGCCATTCCATGGGGGGCATGCTGGCGACCCGTTTCGCCCTGATGTATCCGGAGACCGCCATCAGGCTTGTGCTGGAGAACCCGATCGGACTGGAAGATTACCGCACGTTCGTTCCCTACGTTTCATTGGACGAACAATACCGCAGTGAGTTGAAAACAACATCCGAAAGTATCCGCAATTACCACAAGAACTACTTTGTGAACTGGCATCCCGAATTCGGGGAGTATGCCGAGGTTGCCGTCCGTCAACGATTGAGCGGGGAATATCCCCGGCTGGCCATGTCATCGGCTCTGACCTACGAGATGATTTACGAGCAGCCGGTGTGCCACGAATTTGCAGATATCAAGGCAAAGACGCTTCTGGTGATCGGCCAGTCGGACCGGACGGTGGTGGGCAAGGCTCGCGTGAAGAAGGAGCTGCTGCCACGGGTCGGCCAGTATCCTGAGCTTGGTCGCAGGACCGCCAGGCTGATTCCGGGGGCCAGGCTGGTGGAAATAGCCAACGTCGGCCATATTCCTCACTTGGAGATGAAGGACAAATTCCACGAAGCCCTGCTGAATTTCCTGAAAGAATGACACGAAAATTTATTACACTGCCGAAGAACAAGGCCGGGTCCTGACCTGACCTCCGCTGATATAATCTGGAGCCTGAGATGCATAACAAATACGACCCATCCGATGAAGCCATGACCGGAGAAATGCCGTCGCCCGGGGAGGCGCAGCGGCTGCGCCACGAGCTGTGGCTGTGCCGGATCGAACTGAAGAGGCAGGACGAAGAACTGCGCCGGACACGGGCGGAGCTGGAAGTCTTGCGGATACGGCACCCCGGCCGGGATTCCACTCCCGGCGAACAGCGCAGGCAGGCCGAAGAAGAAGCCAACAGAGACAAGGCCCTGCTGCGCTGTCTGATCGACTCGGTTGGTGACCTCATTTTCATCAAGGATATGAATGGTGTTTATATAGCCTGCAACAAGGCGTCCGAGGAGTTTATCGGCCTGCCTGAAAGCGAGCAGATCGGCAAGACCGATTTCGATTTCTTTGATCGGGACATGGCTGAGACCCTCAGGGAACACGATCGGCAAATACTGGTTTCCGGCAAAGAGCGCCACAATGAGGAATGGGTTACTTTTCGGGACGGCCGCAGGGGACTGCTGGATACCCTGAAAGCTCCCTTCTATGGCCCGGACGGGGAACAACTGGGGCTGGTGGGAATCTCCCGCGACATCTCCGATCGCAAGCGTATGGAGGATGCTCTGCGCGAGAGCGAGGAGCGCTTCCGTACCCTCTGTGACTCTGCACCGATCGGTATTTTTCTGTCAGACAGCGAAGGGAATAATATTTACTGTAACCCGCGCTGGGAGGAAATTACCGGTATGTCTGCCGCGGAAGGCAGGGGCCAGGGCTGGAGCAAAGCCATTCATCCCGATGACCTTGAAGAAATCGGCAAAATCTGGCTGGAGGCTTTTAGCACAGGTCGTCTCTTTTCCCATGAACACCGTCAGTTGACCCCGCAAGGGCAGACGATCTGGGTGCGGGCATTGGCAACCCCCGTCAAGAATCCGGACGGCACCATCTCGGGCCATGTCGGGACATTGGAGGACATCACCGAGCTGCGTCAGGCCAGGCAGGAGCTGCTGAAAGCCCAGAAGCTTGAGTCGCTGGGAGTGCTGGCGGGAGGTATTGCCCACGACTTCAACAACATCCTGACGGCCATCCTCGGCAATGTCTCCCTGGCACGTCTGCAGTTGCACGACCATGAAAAAGTGACGAAACGACTCGAAGGAGCAGAGCTTGCTACTATCCGAGCCACAGATCTGGCCCAGCAGCTGCTTACCTTTGCGCGGGGCGGCGAGCCGGTCAAGAAGATCATCGATGCCCGGGGTCTGCTGAGGGAGGCGGCCGACTTTGCCCTGCACGGTTCCAACGTCAGATGTGAATTCGCCCTGGCGGACGACCTTTGGCCGGTGGAGGCGGATGAAGGGCAACTGGTCCAGGTTATGCATAATCTGGTGCTCAATGCGGTTCAGGCCATGCCGGAAGGAGGGACGGTAACCATCAGCGCGGACAATGCCGGTACCTCGCAGGAAGGCAAGAGATCCGTAAGGATCTCCGTGGCGGATAGCGGGACCGGCATATCGGAACAGCACCTGCAAAGGATATTCGACCCGTACTTCACCACCAAACAGCAGGGGAGCGGCCTCGGACTGGCTACCTGTTACTCGATCGTCAGGAGACACGGCGGCGAAATAGGCGTGGCTTCGATCCTGGGGGAGGGGAGTACCTTTACAATCTCCGTTCCGGCTTCGGATCTGGAGACCGCCTCTAAGTCAGACTCTCAAAAAACGCTGATCCATGGCAGCAGCCGCGTACTGGTAATGGATGACGAGGAAATTATCCGGGAGATGGCCAAGGTCATGCTGGGAGAGCTCGGTTATACGGTCGAGTGTGTTGAAAACGGCTCCCGGGCTGTGGAACTCTACCTGGAGAGGAAAGAACAGGGCAGCCCCTTTTCTGTGGTCATTCTGGACCTGACCATCCCCGGAGGAGCCGGGGGCAGGGAGGTAATAGCAAGCCTGCTCAAGTTGGATCAGAACGTTAAAGCGATAGTTTCCAGTGGCTATTCCTCTGACCCGGTCATGGCCAATTACCGGCAATACGGCTTCAGTGCTGTGCTCAAAAAACCCTACGGGGCGCAGGAGATGAGCAATGCTTTACGGGAGTTGCTGATATGACAAGCTTTCTCGAAAGCATTTGTCCACCCCATGACCCGCATGAATATGTGCGCCCTCTTTCGACAACCCGATGATTCATTGCCTGGCTCTGGTGATACTGATGACCTTAACTGCTCCCGCCGATACTTCAGCGACGCTTCCCCCCTGTCCCGCATCGCCCAACTGTGTCTCCAGCCAGGCTGCCGACAGTCATCGTATCGAGCCTTTCAATATTACCGGCGACGCCGGAACCGCCTTCGAGAAACTCCGCAGGATCCTCGCCCGGCGCGGCGATGCAACCATGATTTCAGCTGACGAGACCATGCTGGTGGTCGAATTCAGAACCACGCTCGGGTTTGTCGATGACGGCCTGTTTGTGCTGGATGCGGCCAACGGTCTCATCCAGGTACGTTCCGCTGCCCGTCTCGGCTATTGGGATATGGGCAAGAATCGACGTCGGATGGAAGAAATTCGACACTCCTTTCTAGCGGAATGATGACGGAAAGCTGGAAGGTCTACATGATCCTCTGTTCGGACAACTCCCTCTATACCGGCATTACCACGGATATTGAAAGGCGCTTCCTCCAGCATGCCGGGGGGCGGGGAGCCAAGTATTTCCGGGGACGGCGACCGTTACAGGTGGTGTATCTCGAAAATGGCCACAGCCGCTCTTCCGCCACGCAGAGAGAAGGCCGGATCAAGGCCATGAGCCGGGCGGACAAGGCACTGCTGGTTCTTGAAAACCCGGATATCTCCGCCGGGCCGCACGAGCAAGCCTGACGGAAGCGGCCGTAGGGAAAAGTCTCACTGGAAAATTTTGAACATTTTGTTGAATAAATTCAGCATCTTCCCCTTAAAGCTGTCATCAACCTTTTTCTGCATGCCGTTGATGTTCGGCACCTCCTCCAGAGCCTGGAGATATTCCCTTTCGCTCAACACCCCCTTGTCACGCAACTGCCGCAGGATCATGTCCGAGCGTTTCAACACCCTGGACAGATGCTTGTACGGGTTGTAGGTCACATGTGGGCCGGGGAGCATGGCGGCCAGAAAGGTGCATTCCCGGGGGGTCAGGTCGCTGGCCGGCTTGTCGAAGTAATACTGCGCGCCCTGGCCGATCCCGTACACCAGCGGCCCCAGTTCGACGATGTTCAGGTACAGCTCCATGATTCTGCCCTTCGTCAGTTCCCTCTCCATCCGCAGGGCCAGGACGATCTCCTTGAGCTTGCGGGTGAGGCTCTTTTCCCGCGACAGGTAAAGGTTCTTGGCCACCTGCTGGGTAATGGTGGAGGCGCCCCGGGCAAAGCTTCTCTTTTCCAGGTCATACCTGATGGCGTCCTTGAT
>JACMKN010000172.1 GCA_014380135.1 Deltaproteobacteria bacterium | reverse complement strand
ATCAATCATGGGGTGCAGGTCGGGAGCTTTCCCGATATTGCTTCAAACATCGATCTCCGCTACGAGCGAAGGACAGCCGGCAGGTGCAGTTACTGGAACGGTGCCGCATTCTCGCGAAACTTCAACAGAGCGACTTGCTCCAGGATTTGCTGCTCCCCAGGGAGATTAGTCATGAAACAGAAAAAATACCGGAAGAACTGAGAAAAATTCAAGAGATCAGCCATGAAAGCGAAGAGCAGGCAACGGGTCTTCTGGAAGGGTTACTCGCCGAAAAATCTATTCCCTGACGGAAAAAACGCCAGGTTCAGCCGGGAGGCAACGCATGTCATTCATAATTTATATGGTCGGTTTTGCTTTTGTCATTGGCGGCATTGCCTGGGCCCTGATTGTCGCGAAAGTCAGCAGCCTCTACGTGATGATCGCGGTAGTAATACTGATCGGCGTCGCGATCCTGTCCGGGGTGACCCGTACCCGCACCAGGGACTGATCCGGAATCCTCCCGTTTGTATTAAACAAATCACTTCTCCTTTGACACCGCATGGGCAATTCGTACAATTTCCTTGGCAATATCCTCGGGTGAAAGAATAAAATCAATACACCCGCTTTCTATCGCGCTCTCAGGCATGTCCGGCTGTCCGGCTGTTTCGGGCTTCTGCGCTATGGTAATGCCCCCCACCTCTTTTATACCGCACAGTGCTGCGGCCCCATCGCCATCGAAGCCGGAGACAATCACAGCGATAAGTTTGCCGTCCCAGTTTTCTGTCAGGGAACGCAGAAAAACCGTGATCACGTCGGGCCAGCCCCTGGGCTTTGAAATCGGCTTCAGCCGGAACTCTTCATTAAGAACATGCAAGTCACGCTTTTCCGGGATAATGAACACATGATTGGGTTGGATGTCCAATCTCTCCGTGATCAATTCGACCGGCATCTTTGTGTGGTGCGGGAGAATCTCGTGCAGCAGGGTGGCAACTTTTCTAAGGTGATTGACGATGACGATGGCAACACCCATATCGGCCGGCAGATGCTGCAACAAGCGGGTGTAGGCGTCAAGGCCGCCGGCCGAACCGCCCACGCAAACAATAGGAAAGTCTTTTGCGACACTCTTGGCTTTCATTTATAATTTCTCCTCGTGTTATTCATCGACCAGATCACTTGATCTTGGTGACGGCGTCGTAAAAAAAAGTTCTGACCTCGCCCAGGGCATGTTCAGTCCCTGTCTTGAGATCCTGCCATTCATCATCGCTGGCGCATGATATCCCATGCAGCTTCAGCGCTACCTCCTCCCGCTTGAGCTGCAAGGCCTCGATTGCATTGAAATATTCAGACTGCGTTTCGGGTAGGGTGCTTACTGCCTTGTCCTTGATCAGGTCGATTTGCGAATCCCATTCGAGCATATGTGCGGAGAGTCTTTCTACGTATATGGTTCGCTTGTCCATGATGGCGACCTCGTTGTTGATTTTGAAATTTGAAACAGAGCAGGCTAAGGAAACACAGGATTACTCCAACGTGTTATCAGGCAACTTGCGTGCCAGAGATGGTTGCAAATGCTGTAAGTGTAACATTGTGATTGTACAGGTAAAAACAGACGGTGGACGTGCGGGGTGGATGGAATGCTGTCAGCAAAATCCGTCATGCTTGACATAACCGCCATATGTTACGGATCGGTAACTATTCAGCACCGGCACATAACACCCCCTGTCCCCCTCTTAACTTAAGAGGGGGAACGCGAATGGCAAGCACGGTGGTTCCATTGGAAGTCTCATCGTAGCGTCCCTCCCCTTAATTAAGGGGAGGACAGGTGGGGTTATGACTTCGTGGCTGGGCATGCTGAATAGTTATCAGTAATAAAAATTGCAGGATCAAGAAAGGAGTGTCGGACGCAAAATGTAGCGGAATTCTTTACAGCTACATTCGACATATTCTGAGTTTATCAATGGTTCAGTGATAACTGCCCTTGCAAATTGAAGGACGGGTGTCGTAAATATTTACACTTCCATTATCCGATCACAGAGTAGTAAATGCCTCTAATATATAAAGACGTTTATTCAGCATGTTATCTCAAATTAAGAGCGATGGTATATTTATTGCAGTATCTATAAAAATAATTATGTAAAGTTCGAAGTTCGGACCAGGCAATTCAAAAAAGGAGAAAATAATGAAAAAGAATTCCATGGAAATGAAGCAGGTCTTGGATATGCGAATGGTATCCGGAGTAAAGAACAGGTTTCTGAGCCTGTTGGTTATATCGGCATTGGCAGCGCTGCTTTGCCCGTCCCTGGCATTGTCCACATCGATTCTGGGTTCGACGCAGAGCTTTGCGGTGCTGGCGGGGGAGACCGTGACCAATACCGGCCCGACCACTATCAGCGGAGATCTGGGTTTATCTCCAGGCACTGCGATCACCGGTTTGGGAAGCATCACGCTTACCGGGGCTGTGCATCCGACGGACGGGGTCGCGCAGCAGGCGCAGTCTGATCTTACCAATGCGTACATTGGTCTGGCAGGCATGTCGCCCACTCAAAACTTGAGCAGCACGAATCTGAACGGGCTATTTCTCTACTCGGGCGTATATCGTTTTGACTCGTCGGCTCTGTTGACGGGAACACTAACTCTCGACGGCCAGAACAACAACAACGCATTCTGGGTTTTTCAGATAGATAGCGCGCTCACTACCGCAAGCGGCTCGAAGGTTGAGGTGATTAATGCCGGCTCGGGGGCCGGAGTGTTCTGGCAGATTGGCAGTTCAGCAACTTTAGGTGTCGGATCTTTGTTCGAAGGAAACATTCTTGCGCTTGAGAGCATCACCATGACCACCGGAGCAACAATCGGTTGCGGCAGAGCCCTGGCGCGAAATGGTGCCGTGACCCTGGACACTAATACCATCGGCGCCGGTTGCATAGAGACTGGGGAGGTGGGCGGCAGCAACGGTTTGAGCGGCGGCGGCCTTGAGTTTGATACAAATGGCAAAGTCGTTGTTAAAGAAACTGGCACGCCCGTGGCCGCCCCCGTCCCGGAACCCGGTACATTTCTGCTCTTCGGCGCCGGACTGGCCGGACTGGTGGCATTCAGGAAGAGATTCAAGAAAGCCTGATCATTCAAAATTACATTCAAGTTGACATTTAACCAGACCCCCGAGCTTTCCAAAAGCTCGGGGGTCTCGCTTTAAATAAACGCCAATTTTTATTGCCGATGCGAATCAGGCTCCGCTGCCTGGTCGGTCCCGGTTACATCCCGCCAGACGGTGATCAGTATCGCGAAGAGCACCGGTCCCAGGATCAGGCCGAGAATCCCCATCGCAAACACTCCCCCGATCGCTCCCAGCACAATGGCCGGGACCGGGATATTGCTTTTTGCTCCAATGGCAAGCGGACGGATGGCGTTATCGGCCAGACCCACTAAAAACACACACCAGAGCGCCAGGAGTCCCGCCTTGAGATAGGCGCCGTTGATCGCGATCAGGGCTGCCAGGGGCACCCAGACAATGGCGGTGCCGACCACCGGCACGAGCGCCGCCAGAGCCGTCAGTGCGCCGCATAGAACCGGGGCGGGGACTCCGGCCACAAAATATCCCACTCCGGCGGTCAGGCCCTGTACCAGGCAGGTGAGGATTGTTCCGATTGTCACGGCGGTAGTCGTGGCGCTGATCTCGGAAAAATAGTGGCGTGCCTTGTCCGGGTTGCTGGCGAAGCGGACGATGGCCGCGGACAAAATCCTTTGGCCGTCACGGTAGATGAAAAAGAGGATGAACAGCGCCAGCCCCAGGGTGAAGAGCAGTTCCCCCAGGTTTATGGCGGTATTGGTGGCCACATTGAGCAGATACCCCGAAGCGCCGCCGGCCAGCTTGGCGCCAACGCCGGCCAGATCGAGGCCGAAGCGTTTGATCTGGACGGCAATCTCGCTGGCGAACGGAAACCGGCTGAGAGTGCCGGCCCCGGTCGTCGCAAATGCCAGAACGAGCCGTTCGACTTCCATGTACCAGTTGGCGGCGGTTTGAACAACCATGACGGTCAGGGTTGCAACCGGCAGAATGAAGCAGACGCTTACCGCCAGAACCATCACTCCGGCAGAGCGGTCCGGATGGCCCGGAAACCTCCTGGCCAGTCGGTCGTGGTGGGGCAGGGTGGCTATGCCGATGATCAGTGCCCAGGCCAGCGGCTTGGCGATGGGAGCCGCCAGCAGTGCCAGCAGCCAGATCGCGGCAGCCGTAGCCATGGCCGCCATGATGCTCAGGTATGTTTTTCTGTCCATCGTTATCGGCTTTCCGAGGGGTCTCTGTTTAACCGGTTTAGAAGCCTGAGCTGTTCCTGTTGAATCGTAATGAGTTCAGCCCACTGCTTCTCCCTCAGCAGATCAATTTTCTCATGGAGCACCATTATTTCCAGCTCCGACTTCAAATTGACTTCGTAATCATGTTCGGCACTCATGCGATCCTTTTCGGCCTGACGGTTTTGAGACATCAGGATTATCGGCGCCTGAATAGCGGCCAGCATGGATAAAAACAGATTCAGCAGGATGTAGGGATATGGATCGAATGCCTCGCTGCCGATACTGATCAGAATAAACGAATTCAGCAGAATCCAAACCACCAGGATCGCCGCAAAGATCGATATGAAGGTCCAGGAGCCGCCAAAGGAAGCCACCTTGTCAGCCAGCCTCTGGCCAAAAGTCGCTTGTTCGGAAGCGTCCCGAACGACATTTCTGGCAATATGGGTTCTCCCGGCCAGATGATGGGCGACATGCTTTTCCTGCTTACCAAGTTGCTCATATTTCTTGTGAAAAAGCTTTTCCGATAATTCGGCTTCCTGCTTCTGCCGGGCAATTCGGTCCAGCTCAGCCTGCACTGCCGCTTTTGCATCCGGCTGGGGATCGGGACTCTTACCGCTCTGGTCATTCATTATTTCTACCTCGGTAATTTCCGGTCATGAGCAGCGGCATTCCCGCAGCAGCATATCGATTCCCCGCAAGGGAAGATCGAGCCCTTCGGGGCCGTTGTTCAACGCGGATCCCAATTCGTGGACCACTTTATCAATCAGGAAACAGCGCAGCATGATCGCCAGTTCCGTCCTGTCCTCCGGAACCAGCGGGGAGCCCTTCATCGCGTGCAGGTAGGCTTTCAGGTACGAGCCGCTGACGTAGACATACCAGGCCTCCAGCCAGGGCTCCAGCAGCGCCAGGTCGTCAGGGTGACTGGCGCCGTGGTGAATCAGAGTGGTCATGGCGGCATATTGAAAGGAGTGGATCATGCCGGCCACATCCCGCAGGGGGGAACGTTTCAAGCGGCGCTCGGTCAGAGAGTGGAACGGCTCGCCTTCGAAATCTATGAAGACAAAATCCTTGCCGGTGAAAAGCGCCTGGCCCAGATGGAAATCTCCGTGAATCCTGCATTTCATGGCGGAAAGCCGCAGGCTGGTAATTTTCTGCAGACAGGCAACAATCTCTTTTTCGGCGGCCAGGATCTGCGATGCTCTTTTTAGCTGTGCGTCATCAGCCAGACGGTGGAGGTTTGTCGACAGCTTCTGGAAATTCTTCCGCACCAGAACCCGCATGGACTGGAAAATGGAACGCTGGTAGAGGGTGGAAAACTCTTCCATGCTCCAGGCGCTGTCCGTTGAACTGGATGCCAGGGCCCGATGCATCTCGGCCGTGCGACGGCCGAGCAGCAGAGCCATTTCCATGTGCAATCCGCGCACGAGGTCCCGAAACTGGACAGGGATGCCGTTGTCCACGACTTCCGGAAGCGTGGGAAGTCGGGCCGGAAGTTTCGGCAGATCATGTTTATTGGTCAGCAGATGCTCTACGAACTGTGTCAGGCTTGTCAGGGTATTCTGCCAGGCATCGCCGTGACAGGAGATGAAGGTCTGCAGAATGCCGAGATCATAAGTTTTGCCGCCGGCAGTACGGTATCCGATCCCGCCCGCATAGGACGGCACATTCCGGAATCTGTTATTCACGGCCAGAAACCTGAGGATTTCAGGTTCCGGGTTGATGCCGGCCTGCAGCTTGCGGTACATTTTGAACAGCAGTTGGTCACCATACATGATGCTGGTATTGTTCTGCTCGACAGCCGCAACCCGGCTGGGAAACAATTCCGCCCTGGGGGGCGAGACCTTTGTAACGCCTCCGCCTCGCATGCCCAACAGCTCGGAGCCGGTTGCACCATGCACTTTCCCGCGGCTGCTCATCAGCTCAAAGAGCAGCTCCCGGAATTCCTCGAAGTAGATCGCATCGCACAAAAAGCCTTCCACCTCTCCCAGCGCCAGACCCGTTATGGTTGCCAGCGGATGCCGGCTTGTCAGGGACTGAAACTGCTCGTTGGAAAACCAGGTCAGGGGGATCAGATAGGTCTCGGGATCCCACTCGGTGTAGGCGACCTGGATGAAAGCCAGCAGAAACAGCTGATCATCCTGCTTCAACTGGCAGCTCTCGATGACGGTGATCTGACTGATGACCCGGCCTTTGCCGCTGAACCAGAAGACGCGCTGCAGATAGTGGGGCATGACAAGGCCGCACAAGCGCTCTCCTGCCTTGCCTTTCAGCACGTCCCACCAGTGCTGGCCCTCCTTCAGTTTAAGCTTCTGAACATCCTCAAGTGGTTCGGTGCTTGCCTCGGTGCTGCGCAGCACAAACCAGAAATAGTCATAGGGTCCCATGGTGAAGTGGTACCTGGTCTCCTGGATGATGGGGAAGCGATTGCGGCTGAAGACCTCTTCGGGGATCAGGCCGGCATGGCGCGAGAGATCGACGGTGATCGACTGTGAGAAGCGTGAGAGATTGATGACAACCAGCAGTTTTTCATCTTCAAAGCTGCGGATGAAGGTAAGTACCTTCGGATTGTCCGACGGCAGCATTTCCAGGCTGCCGCAGCCGAAGGACTTGAAGCGTTTGCGCATGGCGATCGTGCGTCGCATCCACCAGAGCAGGGATGACGGATTGCGCTCCTGGTTCTCCACGTTGATCGATTCGTAGTGATATTCCGCTTCAATGATGACCGGCAGAAACAGCTTCTGGGGGCTGGCCTTGGAGAAGCCGGCATTGCGGTCCGGATTCCACTGCATGGGGGTCCGGACTCCGTTGCGGTCGCCCAGGTAGTAGTTGTCACCCATGCCGATCTCATCGCCGTAGTAGATGATGGGAGTTCCCGGCAGGGAAAAGAGCAGTACGTTCATCAGTTCGATTTTGCGGCGGTTATTGCCCATCAGGGGCGCCAGACGGCGGCGGATGCCGAGATTGATGCGTGCCCGCGGATCGGAGGCATACACCCGGTACATGTAGTCCCGCTCCTCATCGGTCACCATCTCCAGGGTCAACTCATCATGATTGCGCAGGAAGATGGCCCATTGGCACCCCTCCGGGATGGTCGGCGTCTGGTCGAGGATATCGACGATCGGAAAGCGGTCTTCCATCTCGATGGCCATGAACATGCGCGGCATGAGCGGAAAATGGAAGGCCATGTTGCTTTCGTTTCCGTCACCGAAATAGGCGGCGGCATCTTCCGGCCACTGGTTCGCCTCCGAAAGCAGCACGCGGTTTTTGAATGAGCTGTCCAGATGGGAGCGCAGCTTCTTGAGGAAGGCATGGGTTTCGGGAAGATTTTCGCAATTGGTTCCCTCCCGCTCGAACAGGTAGGGTACGGCGTCGAGCCGGACACCGTCAACCCCCAGACGCATCCAGAAGTCGATCACCCGCAGCATTTCGGACTGCACCCTGGGGTTGTCGAAGTTCAGGTCCGGCTGATGGGAGTAGAAGCGGTGCCAGAAGTAGGCCTTGGCCAGCGGGTCCCAGGTCCAGTTGGAGGTTTCGAAATCCTGAAAGATGATGCGCGCCTGGCGGTACTTATTGGTAGTGTCGCTCCAGACGTAGAAGTCCCGATACACGGAGCCCGCTTTGGCAAGGCGGGCGCGCTGGAACCAGGGGTGCTGGTCCGAGGTGTGGTTGAGCACCAGTTCGGTGATGACCCGGATGCCGCGACCGTGGGCGGAGCGAAGCAGCTGCTTGAACTCGCGCAGGGTGTTGTAGCTGGGATTGACGTTATAATAGTCAGCGATGTCGTAGCCGTCATCCCGTTGCGGAGAGGGATAGAAGGGGAGCAGCCAGAGCGCCGTGACTCCCAACTGCTGCAGGTAGTCCAGCTTGCCGATCAGGCCGCGAAAATCTCCGGTGCCGTCCGCGTCGGAATCGGCGAAGGCCTTGATGTGCACCTGGTAAATGATGGCATCCCTGTACCAGGCGGGATTGTCCTCAAGAACGGATTCATAATTGCTCATACGATTTCTCTCCATGCTGTGCCCTTTCGTAGCGCTCCAGCTGATTTCTCACCGAAGCGGCCAGATTCTGCGGAAGCATGTCCCAGGAAAAACGCCACTCCCAATTGCCGAAAGGTGTGCCGGGAATATTCATGCGCGCCTCGCTGCCCAGTTTCAGAATGTCCTGAAACGGGATGATGGCCGTATTGGCGACGGACATCAGTGCCGCGCGGGTCAGGTCGCCGACGCAGTCACTCCCCGCTGTGCCCAGATAGGCATTCATCTCGTGGCGCTCCGCATCTGAAATGGAATTATACCATCCTTTGCTGGTGTTGTTGTCGTGCGTACCGGTATAGACTACTCCATGTTTGTCATGCCGGTGCGGAAGGTCCGGATTGGACGGCCCGGAGTCAAAGGCAAACTGCAGGATCTTCATGCCGGGGAAGTTGTAGCGGTCGCGCAGCGCCGTCACTTCGGGGGTGATCACCCCCAGGTCCTCCGCAATGATCGGAAGCCGGCCCAGGGCTGCCTGGAGAGCATCAAAGAGCTTCTCGCACGGCCCCTTGATCCAGAGCCCCTTGCGGGCGGTCCTGGCCTTGGCCGGAATATGCCAGGCGGCCTCGAATCCGCGAAAGTGGTCGACACGGACAATGTCAAAGAGCTCGAACATCGCCTTGAAGCGTTCGATCCACCAGCGATATCCGTCCCGCTCCATCACATCCCAGTCGTAGTGCGGATTGCCCCACAACTGACCGTTGGAACTGAAATAGTCGGGCGGGACGCCGGCCACGATTGTCGGAACGCCCTTTGAATCCAGCAGAAAGTGCTGGCGGTGACTCCACACATCGGCAGAGTCATGGGCGACAAAGATGGGAATATCTCCGATTATGGCGATACCCCGCTGGTTGGCGTAGCTGCGCAGCTCCCGCCATTGCCGTGAAAACTGCCACTGCAGATATTTCTGCAGCGCTATTTCGTGGCCGAGTTTTTCCGAATAGTTTTGATACTTCTCCGGGGTGATGTGCGCCGCCTCCCCGCTCCAGCGGCTCCAGCTCTTGCCGTGAAAGTGCCGTTTCAGCGCCATGAAAAGGGCAAAATCATGCAGCCAGGGGGTCGCCTCACAGAACTGATGGAATTCATGCCTGCGGGCTGACTCTTCACCGGCCAGAAAGGCCGACCCGGCCTGATACAGCAGCTCCATTTTGGCCCCGGCCACGGCATCGAAATCGACCCGTTTTTCGGGAAAGCGCCCGCTGCAGGAAGCAGGGGCAAGATCGCCTTCACTCACGATCCTCTCCATATCGATCAGCAGCGGATTACCCCCGAAAGCGGTAAAGGCGGAATAGGGGGAATTGCCGCAGGCCGGCGGCGTCAGCGGCAGCACCTGCCAGTACGACATGCCCATCTCCTGCAGCAGGTCGATAAAACGCCGGGCATCGCTCCCCAGCGAGCCAATCCCGCCGGGACCGGGCAGCGATGTCGGGTGCAACAGTATTCCGCAGCCGCGTTTGTTCAGCATCAGAACTCCCTTGAAATATTCTGCTTTGTGTCTTTACTGTCAGGCTGTCTCGCCGCTCTGGTCGAGCCGTTCCAGCAAGGCCACCGGATAGACCGAGAGGATGTCCTTGAGAGCCAGGCTCAAGCTCCCCCCCTGTTGGTCGAGGCCCAGGACTTCACCGGTAAAAATATTGCGGTAGCGGCTGGTCGGCGTATCAAATGATTGAATGATGCGGGTGTCCCGCCATACTTCCGCTCCCAGCGGCAGGCTGCTTTTGTCCCGCATCAGGCGGCTGCAAAAACGTGGCACCACCACCAGGATCGAGCTGCCGTTGATGGAGCGCTCAAAGGCGCAGACATGCTCCTGACAGACGCCTTCCACCGTCAGCGGCAGGTATCTTCCGGATTCGAACAATTCGCGGTTCTCCCGGCGAAAGTTGAGCGCCTTGCAGGTCAGGTGCAGCTTGATGCGGCCGTCGTTACGGGAGCCAAGCAGTTCGCGGGCCGTTTCCAGTGGTCCGGCCGTCGATTCCTTCCGCAGCAGTTCCTCCAGCAGGTTCTTTCTCAGACGGTAATCGACCGGACGACGGTTGTCAGGGTCGGTAAGGCTGAAATCCCACAACTCATTGCCCTGGTAAAAATCGGGGAAACCCGGCGAGCTGATCTTGAGGAGGGTCTGGGACAGGGCATTGTATATGCCGCAGTCGGCGGTCAGTCTCTGGAATAATGCGAAATCATGAAGGAAATTGTTGTGCCGGGAATCTTTCAGAATCGAGTCGATGAAAGACAGTACCGCCTCCTCATGCAGCGCGTTGGGGCTGATCCAGCTGGTGTGCACCTTGGCCTCCCGAATGGCCTTCAGCATGTACTCCTTGATCCTGGAACGGAATAGCGCAAACTCTTCATCCTCGGGGTTGCAGAAGGGCCAGGCTCCCACCAGCGTCTGATAGAGCAGGTACTCCTCATTGCGGCTCGGCGCCGGCTTGCCGTCCAGCATTATCTTGAACTTGCGGTTCTGGCGGCTCCAGTGGGAAAGTCCCTCGCGCCACTGTTCGGGGATCTCAGAGAGCACATTGATCCTGGCCCGCACATCCTCACTGCGCTTGGTATCATGGGTCGAAGAGGCCAGCATGGCCAGCGGACGGCTCTTGCACCGTTCGATATTCTGGCCATGGAAGGCCTCCAGGGAAATGCCGAAGCGCTCCGGGCTCCCGCCCACCTCGTTCAGGGAAACAAGCCGATTGTAGATGTAGAAGGCTGTGTCTTCGACCCCCTTGGCCATGACCGGACCGGTGAGCTGCTGAAAGCGCTTCACAAAAGCGAGCCAGGCCTGTTTGTGCTCCCCGTCCATGCTGTCGGGAAAGCGGAGCAGCAGCACATCCCGGAGGAAATCGAAGACCGATGCGCTGATGGCCGGGTTCTGGCGCTTGGCCCGCCCGGTCGCCGATTCGATGTACTGACGGTCCTGCTCCGAAACTTCAAAGCTGTTGATGTAGGTCCGATAGACCGGAAAATTTGCAATAACTTCCACGATCGACTTGATCTGGCTGTAAAGAGTGAAATCCCGCGTATGCCGGTTCTGTTCGGAAATCCTGTTCAGATAGAATCCCAGCGTATTGATTTCACTCGACATGGACGCATGCATGACAAGTTTCTTCTTCTCGTAGGCCGCTTCCTGAAAGTCAATGCGGTGTTGGATGAAACGCGAATATATTGATTCAAAGGCCTTGCCGTTGGATGAATCCACAAACAGACCGTTTACCTGATTGGCAAAATCGTAGCCGGTGGTGCTGAAAACCTGCCAGTTGTCCGGCAGCTTCTCGGCTTTGAGGAGTATTTTTTCCCCAAGGATGAAAAAGGGCTTGTAGGTTGGATCCGCGGAAACAATCCGGTCATGCTTTTTTCTCACGGAAGCTTGCTGTTCTTCCTCTCCGTTGCCCATGGGCTGGAGCATCTCGGGGGAACCGCCGAACATCCGAATGAAACAGCCCGATTGAAGCCGCCTGATATACTCTTCCGGATCCTGCAGTCCATCGGCGTGATCAATGCGCAAGCCGCTGATCTTTCTGTCTTTTACGAGTGAGAATACAAGGCGGTGAGTCTCCTCGAAGACGGCCGGATCCTCCACCCGGATGGCGCCCAGGGAATTGATATCGAAGAATCTGCGGTAGTTGATCTCCTCGGTAGCGACGCGCCAGTGGGAAATGCGATAGACCTGCTCCTGAAGAAGTTTCTCCAGCAGATCAAAACTGCACGGATCCCCTTTTATTCCGTTAAAAGAGGCCACATTGCCGTCAATGAACTCTCTGATCGCGCTGCTGCCTTGATAGAGGTCCCACAGGCGCCGCTTGATGACCACTTTTTCCCGGTCACGCTCCGCGATCAACTCTGGGTTCAGCTCCGTGGGGGGAGACAGGTGACCGAGCGCCTTGACGATGCTCATAAGTTCCTGAAGCGGCGGATCGGCAGCGCTGCGTTCCCGCTCCAGATCGTCGATGCGCAGCGTCAGGATATTGCTGTAGAACTTGGGAAAGATCGGCAGTTTGTGATCTTGGTAGCGGACGAAAAAGGACCCCTCTTCAAAGGAGAGCAGCAGTTCCCTGTTTTCCAGCACCGTACCGTACTGGTCGCCCAGGATCGGAATCAGAACCCTGTTCTCCAGCTCTTTCTTGACCGGGTGCCAGTCGATATCGAAAAAACCCGCATAGGGGGAGCTGGGTCCGTTTTCCAGCACATCCATCCAGTAAGCGTTCCCCTGTCCCTCGATGCACATATGGTTAGGGACGATGTCCAGAATCTGACCCATCCCCAGTTGTCTCAGTTCGCCGATCAGCGCCTCGTATTCATCCTCCGAGCCGATTTCCGGATTCAGGCTGTTCTGGTCCAGGATGTCGTAACCGTGCAGGCTCCCCGCGCTGGCCTTGAAGTAGGGTGATGAGTATATGTCGCTGATGCCCATGGTCTGCAGGTAGGAAAGAATTTCCCTGGCGTCGCTGAAGCGGAAATGTGAATTGAACTGCAGCCGGTAGGTGGATAGCGGTATTCTGAGCCCCTTGCCGTTCATAGGTCGCCCCTTGCGGCTGCCAGTACGGCAGTTTCATTGAAAAAGAGCAGTTGACCCAGATTTTTGACCGCTTCGCTCCGGTAACTCAGGCCGCTCGACCCTCCCTCGTTTGAGCCGTGTTCGGAAGTGCGGGATTGCAGCATGGCCCAGTACAGGTTCTGTGTCTGCCAGAGATTCACATCGACCGGGAGCAGCGCATCCGCCTCCACCAGCAGGAGAACCTCGGATAAAATCCGGGCATTTTCCGGATCCTCCAGCAGCGTCGCCATCAACCCTTCCAGCCTGCGGCGGATGATGAATTCAAGTGCCACATCATCCACGCCGACATTCCAGATTCCGAGCTCGTTGACATCCTCCCGGAGCCTGCCCATGTCAACCGTTTCCGAGGTGAACATCTTCTGCAGCTTGAGATTGAGGGCGGTTCCGGCCGTGGTCACAAAGTGCTGCGGCACCGGCATGGCGGTTTCCTTCAGAAATCCCATCAGGCTTTTGCTGTTTTCGTAGAGGGTTATGACCTTGTCCTCGAAATTCTGGAGCGTGCCGGCGATGATCAGCTGCAGGATGTGACGCTGTTCGTCCCGGAAAAGGTCTTTGAGGGAGTAGTTGTGCATGCCGAAATAGGTGTCCATCATCCTGATTATTGCCGCGAAGTCACCTCCATTGAAGGCGGTTGCGACCTCCTGCTTCATGGTCAGGTAGGCTTCCTCGCTGATAAAGGAGCGCACACCGCAGTTCAGGGCATGGCCGCCGAAGTACAGGTTGCAGAAGGTGATCCGGTCCGCTTTGCGGGTGATGGACGATCGGACGAATATTTTGCCCACCGCCAGTCTCATCTGCCCGGCCTGGATTATCAGAAAATCCTCCTTGAAGACTCGAAAACTGAAAATACCGCTTTCCGCTCCGTACTCCTGGAAAGCAGAACTGACGGCGTAGTGCGCGCCGACCTTGATCAGGTCGATCATGGCGGGCTTGACATATTTTTCGTAGATTTCCGCCCCGTTGCCAGGTTCCGGGAGATTGCTCCCGGCCAGTGCCAGCCGTTCCAGGAAGGGGGCCTCGATGCCCTGAATGCAGCATTTCTCCGCCAGCTGAAGCGCCCGGCCGGCGTACTGGATGATCTGTACCGTTTCCAGCCCGGACAACTCGTCAAAAAACCATCCGCAGCTGGTGTACATCAGCAGGGTGTGCCGCTGCATCTCCAGCAGGCTGAGTACGGTTACGGCCGCCTCATCATCCAGGGGGCGCAGGGAATGCCTGAGCAGGAAGGCGGCCACATTCTCCTCGGAGCGGTCAAGTATGACTTCGATATAATCATTGCGCGCCTCCCAGGGGTCTTTCACGTACTCCGCCAGGCCATTTTCATAACCGCTTGCCAGCTGTTCACTGAGCCAATCCAGGGCGTTCCGCAGTGGCTGCCGCCATTGCTGGTTCCAGCCGGCGTTCCCGCCGGAGTTGCAGCCGCAGTCATTCCGCCAGCGTTCGATGCCGTGCATGCAGCTCCAGGAGCTGTTTTCAACAATCTGCACTTCATGGGTGGCCGGATTCAGCTCCAGGTATTCGCCATAATTGGTCAGACGTGCCAGATTGTTTTCCTCGATGTGATTGAGGGCATGTCCCAGTGCCATCTCGCCGAAGGAGTGGTGATGGCCGTAGGTCTCGCCATCGGTGGCGATATGTACCAGCTGGGAATGGCTGCGGTTACCGGAAAAGCCGGACATCAGCCGCTCGGCAAACTGTTCTCCGCTGTTGAGCAGCTTCTCGAAGGCCACCGCCTGGGAAATGGGACCATCATAAAAGAAGATGGTGATCCTGCGGCCGGAGGGCAGCCGGCAAAGATAGGCCTGGGAAGGGTCGATACGCGAGCCGTTGAGTTCCTTCCAGCGGCTGCTGCCGATCTTTCTTACCCTGCCGGCCTGGTGAGGGGCGAGGATCGTGAAACGGATACCAGCTTCAGACAGTACCTCCAGGGTTTCCGTATCCACGGCGGATTCAGCCAGCCACATCCCCTCGGGCAGGCGCTGGAAACGATGCTCAAAATCCCTGATTCCCCACTGTACCTGGGTCTGTTTGTCGCGCAGGCTGGCCAGGGGCATGATGATATGGTTATATACCTGGGCCAGGGCGGCTCCATGCCCGGAGCGCCAGATGATGCTCTGCCGGTCGGCCGCCTGGATCGCCCGGTAGGTGTCGGGAGTATGTTTCTCCATCCAGGAGAGCAGTGTCGGACCGAAATTGAAGCTGATGCGGGCGTAGTTGCTGACGATCTCCAGGATGCGCCCTTCGCCGTCCAGATTCCGTGCGGCGGTATTGGGAGCATAGCACTCGGCCGTGATCCGTTCGTTCCAGTCATGGTAGGGATAGGCCGAATCCTGAATCTCAACGGCCTCCAGCCAGGGGTTTTCGCGGGGTGGTTGATAGAAGTGGCCATGTATACAGAGGAAACGTTCCATGTGTTAATCCTTTCGGTAGACTTTGACGCCGAAAGGGGCCAGCGTCGGGAAGGTTTCGGGGCGGGTGGCATACACGGTTACGCAACTGCCCGGCGGAGAGTTGCCGGTGGAATCGAGGATCAGGCTCATTATGCCGCTGGCCAGCGGCGGGCGCACCACGCGGTCCTGATCACTGTAGTTGAACAGGCAGAGCAGCTGGCCGCCGTCGAACATCCGGATGACCGCCAGCAGCTGTTCCTCTTCGCAGGTTACCACCTCCATATTCTCCCGGCTGAGTCTGGCAAGAGGAGCGCACTCCTTGCGCAGGCGAATCAGTTGCCGGTAGAAGTTGAAGACGGCCCGCTGGTCACCCTTCCGGCGCTGTTCCTGATCCACTTTTGCCGAGAGGAAGGTCGCCTCCGACTGCGGATCCGGCGGAGCAGCCTGGTTTCCGGAAGAGGCGAATTCCTCCAGACGTCCCCGTCTGACCCCCTCCACCAGATCCGCATCCCCATGGCTGATGAAATAGGGGAACGGCGCCGATTCGGCGTACTCTTCACCCATGAAGAGCAGCGGTACGAAGGGGGAGAGCAGCACCGTCGCGGCGGCCAGCATCAGCTGCTGTGGGGAGAGATGCTCGCCCGGCCGTTCGCCGCGCATGCGGTTGCCCAGCTGGTCATGGTTCTGGGAAAACACCAGCAATTGGCCGGGCGGAATTTCCGCCGAAGAACTGCCGTGTCGTCGCTTTCTGAAGGACGAGTACCCGCCGGAGAGGACAAACCCCTCCTGATAGCTCTTGACCAGATCGGATAACTGGCCGAAATCGGCGTAGTATCCGGACCGCTCGCCGGTCAGGAAGGCCCACAGGGCATGGTGGAAATCGTCGTTCCATTGGGCATCCAGGCCCAGGCCGCCCGAGGCCGGGGCCTGGACCACCCGCACGTCGTTCAGATCGCTTTCGGCAATGACGTGGACCCGTCGTCCCAGTGCGACAGCCTGCTGATGGACTGCTGCGGTCAGTTCCTGAAGAATGTGAAGGGCGCTGAAATCGTAGATGCTGTGGATGGCGTCCAGCCGCAGGGCATCCACATGAAATTCGTTCGTCCAGTACAGTGCATTGGAGATGAAGTAGTGGCGGACCTGATCGCTGTCGGGACCGTCGAAATTGAGCGCGTCTCCCCAGGGGGTGCGGTAGCGTTCGGTAAAATATGGACCGAAGCCGTGCAGATAGTTCCCTTCCGGCCCCAGGTGATTGTAGACCACATCCAGAATCACGGCCAGCCCCCGGGCATGGCAGGCATCCACCAGCCGTTTCAGGTCGTCCGGTCCGCCATAGCTGTTCTGGGGAGCAAAGGGGCAGGTGCCGTCATAGCCCCAGTTTCGTTCTCCGGGGAACTGGGCCACCGGCATCAGTTCCACTGCGGTTATGCCCAGTTCGCACAGGTAATCCAGCTGTGCAATGACACCCTCGAAGGTGCCTTGCGGGGTGAAGGTGCCCACATGCAGCTCATAGATGATGAACTCCTCCAGAGCCCGCCCGCGCCACTCGCTGTCGCTCCAGCCAAAGGCGGGATCGATCACCTGGGAAGGGCCATGCACACCTTCCGGCTGGCTGCGGGAAGCCGGATCGGGCCGCCGCAGCGTGCCGTCCAGCCAGTACCAGTAACGGTCGCCGGCTGCGGCCTGCAGCAGACCACAAAAATATTCACCTTCACGCTGGAGAGCTATCCTGGGCGTGGCTGCGTCCACCAGTTCCACCTCGACCGACGTGACCGCCGGGGCCCAGACTCTGAAGCGGACTCCGTCAATTACCGGGGTAGCACCGATGTCGAGTGTAAAGTTATCCATGTCACGCCTCCTCCCAATCCATGTTGTTGTGCCGCCTTGCTTTTATACCAAGTCGCAATCAAACGATTACGTCGTTGGCTTCGTCGGTGGCTCCTCAACGTACTGATAGTACGCCTCGTTCGCCACTCTCCTTGCCGCCTAGTACTCATTTTGATTGCACCTTGGTATTAGCGGCCGAACAGGCTGTGCAGTTCGGGTACGGCTTTCTGCATGACCGACCGCAGGGCGTCCTCCAGAACGTTTCTGGCAAGCATGTCCCGATCCTTGATATCGGTTCGGGAGGATGTGGATTCATACTGCATCCGCTTGAGCTGCTGACCATTCTTGAATACATCCACACCCAGCAGCACCCGGCATTTGACCTTGAGATCCGCCACATCGGTAGTCTGTTCCAGGTTGATCTCCGTTTTGGTCAGGTCGAGCACCTGTTGTTCGCCGGCCGGACGTTTGGTTGTTGGTATCACGGTATAGCCGGCCCTCTTGAACTCCCGGACGAGTGCTGACTGGACGATTTCCGCCGGGGAACGGGGGCTGAACAGCTCATCGATATTATTGTTATCGTCGTCCTTGACATTCCCGAGCACCCATTTCATGTCCGATGAACGGGTCTGCTGGCTTTCCGGAATGACGATATACAGCTCTCCGCTGCCGCTGCGTATGTTCGCGGTCGGCTCATAGAGCGTATTCACGTTGCGGGCATAACGGACGCAACCGCTTGCAAACAGCAGACAGGATAATGTGACCAGCATGACAAAGGGTGCCAGTTTAAATTTATTTATGATTGTACCCATGTTTTGACTCCTTGCGACTTAAACATCTGACAAAATCGAAAAAACCCGCCGGAGCGGGTCTTAACATCACTTGAGTAACGCAGCAATTTTGCAAACAGGACTTTTTTCAACGGAAACTAGTTGAAGAAATATCTGACGCCGAAGGTTGTGGAAAATGCGAGTGGGTCGAAATTTCCCACTTTGCCGGTTGAGTTGTTGATATCGGTATCCGGGGCAACCACCAGTTTGGCTTCAGTGGTCAGGGCCAACTGCTTCATCAGGAAGTAGTCAACGCCGCCGCTGGCATGGACACCGGCGGTTGTGTCAACGGTGCGTCCCTGATCGGCATCAATAATAAGGATGTCGAGGCCGGCACCCACATAGGGAACCAGTTTGGGTTGCTCAAGTGCGAAACGATACTGTGCTCCCAGTGCGATGTTGGTTACGCCGAAGTCGCCGAATTGCGATTCGAAAGCGCTGCGGGTCACATCGACCTCGGCTGCGAAGTGGTTGTCAATTCCGAAGATGAAGCCGCCGCCGCCGATAATACCGGCATCTGTGTCGTTTTTAAAGGGGCCGATTTCGCCGTCGGCCGGTATCAGGAAGCCGACTCTGCCGGTGATGCCTGCCTTGCCTTTGATGCTGTCGGCCATTGCGGCACCGGTTGTCATGGAAAGGGCTGCTGTTGCGCAGGCCAGTACGAGAAGTCTTTTCATAAATGTTGCCTCCATTAGTAATTAAATTGTCATTAGTGATATGTTTTTCAGCTCTTTACTTCCCCAAAACCTTCTTGACCTGGCCGGCCTTTTCCTGAGCTTTACCGGCAATATTTTCAATGATACCTTCGGCCCGCAACTTTGGATTATCGCTCAGTTTACCGGCGACCTCCTTGATCTTGCCCTTCACTTCGTGAAACGTACCTTCCGCCTGGTCTCTTGTGCTTGATTTCATTGTACTCTCCTTGATGTTGTGACAGATTTTTTCGCTACCGGATAATTCCGACTGCCGGGATTCTCTTTGATGCTTTTCCATGGTCTGACCCCCTTATTAATAACATATCAAAATCAGCAGATAGTGCGACACTGCCTTGGGTTACATTACAACTAACGTGCCAGAGAAAGCCTGCGGATGCTGCGAGTGCAAAGGTTTGATTGTACGGGAGAAAGTGGAAGGGCAGGCTGCGGGGAGGGGGGTGGGCCGTCAACGGAATCCGTCATGGTTAACATATCTGCCATATATGGCGGACGCTGTTCAGGCGTTTGTCATGTCCGGGAAGAGACTGAAATGGCTTGTCAGGCCGTCAGCGGGTCTCAAATCCGGAGTGTTGCACTGTGCCCGGTTCGTCCGGTTTGCGTCCGAGTTCTGCAATCACCTGGGCACCCAGAAGCAGGATTATCGCAACCACCTCTATGCTGAAAAGGGCCACCACCGTTATGGCGATGGAACCGTAAATGATGTTGACCATGGATACGGATGCGTAATACCAGATCAGCACCCGGCGGGTGATCTCCCATAAGACCGTTGCGGTTAGCCCGCCGATCAGCGCGTGACTGAACTTGACCCGCACCACCGGCATCACCAGATAGATGGAGGTGAACATCAGCACCTCACCGATTATCCCCAGGACATACAGGGCCGCCCCGGTGGCGCCTCCCAGGTTCAAACCCCAGCCGAGAACAGCCAGATGCCTGCTT
>JACMKN010000171.1 GCA_014380135.1 Deltaproteobacteria bacterium | reverse complement strand
TTATGGTGACTCTTGATATTGTGTGCCTTGCCGGATTTGGCACCGGCCGACTCGATCACGTCGGGATAGATGGTCCCCTGAGCCAGCCAGTTGGCACCTTCGATCCTGTTCGACTCTTCATCAAAGATATCTACGAAGAGGCCGCCAATGATCTTGCGCTTCTTCTCCGGATCGCTCTCACCGGCCAAAGCCGACAGGAAACGCTCTTCAGCATCGACACGGATGACCTTGACCCCCAGGTTTTCGCCGAAGGTGGCCATGACCTGATCACCTTCGCCCAGACGCAGCAGGCCGTTATCGACAAAGACACAGGTAAGCTGGTTACCGATCGCCCGGTGTATCAGGGCGGCCGCCACCGAAGAGTCGACGCCGCCCGAAAGCCCCAGAATAACCCGGTCACTGCCGACCTGCCGGCGTATACGCTCCACGGCATCATCAATGATCCGGCCGGGAGTCCACTGGCCGCTGCAGCCGCAGATCGTGCGGACGAAGGTATCCAGCAGCAGTTCGCCGCGCGGAGTGTGATTGACTTCAGGGTGAAACTGTACGCCATAAAGATTGTGCCCAACGTCCTGAATGGCACAGACCGGCGCATTGGCCGTTGCCGCCACAACCTCAAAACCGGCCGGAACCCGGGAGACATGGTCGCCATGGCTCATCCAGACCGTACTTTTACCCTCAACGTAGAAGCTGTCAAAAAGCGGCCCCGGCCGCCCGACCGCCAGCAGGTCGGCATGCCCGAACTCCCGTTTGCCGGCTGGAACGACCTCTCCACCAAAATGGCGGCTCATCAGCTGCATGCCGTAGCAGATGCCAAGAACCGGCACCCCCAGTTCAAACAACTCCTCGGCCACCGACGGCGCCCCATCCTCGTAAACCGACTTGGGACCGCCCGACAGGATGATCCCGTTGGGAGCGAAGCGCCGTATTTCCGCCAGTTCCATGTCAAAGGGATGCAGTTCGCAATAGACATGCGCTTCACGCACCCGGCGGGCGATCAACTGGGTGTACTGGGAACCGAAATCAAGAATCAGGATCTTCTGGTTGTGGATATCACTCGCCATTATTGATTACCAACCCTGTAGTTGGGAGCTTCTTTTGTGATTGTGACATCATGGACGTGAGACTCTTTGAGTCCGGCTCCGGTAATGCGGATAAAGCGGCATTTTTCCTGCATTTCAGCGATCGTGGCGCAGCCGGTATAGCCCATCCCTGAACGCAGACCTCCCATCAACTGGTGGATATTGGCCGAAAGCGGCCCGCGCAACGGCACCATTCCCTCAATCCCTTCCGGAACCAGTTTGACATCTTCGCCAACCTCCGACTGGAAGTAACGATCCTTGCTGCCGTCCTTCATGGCGCCGATCGAACCCATGCCGCGGTAGCTCTTGTAGGTACGCCCCTGATAAAGAACCGTATCGCCGGGCGACTCCTCGGTACCGGCAAATAATGAGCCGATCATGATGCTGTCGGCACCGGCGGCAACCGCCTTGGGAAGATCTCCCGAGTATTTGATGCCTCCATCGGCAATCACCGGCACGCCATGCTTGTGGGCCACACGGGAACAATCGCGAATGGCCGTAATCTGCGGCACACCGACGCCGGCCACGATGCGGGTCGTGCAGATCGAGCCCGGTCCAATACCGACCTTGATACCGTCGGCGCCGGCCTTGATCAAGGCTTCGGCCGCCTCGGCCGTGGCAATGTTGCCGGCAATGATCTCGCAGCCGGGGAAGGTGGACTTGGCCCGCTGCACCGCTTCGATCACCCCCTGGGAATGGCCGTGGGCCGTATCAATAATGATGACATCCACCCCGGCCTTGATCAGTGCCTCCATGCGCGCCTCCATTTCGGCCGTCGGACCGACGGCCGCACCGGCGCGCAGACGCCCCAGGCTGTCCTTGCAGGCAAAGGGATACTTCTTGACCTTCTCGATATCCTTGATGGTGATCAACCCCTTGAGAAAGCGGTCGTCATCCACTACCAGCAGTTTTTCCACCCGGGTATGCTTGAGGAGTTCCTTGGCCTGTTCCAACGTCGTGCCGACCGGGACGGTTACCAGGTTGCGCTTGGTCATGCGGGCCGAGATCGGCAGGTCAAAATCTGTCTCAAATCGCAGGTCGCGGTTGGTCAGAATTCCGACCAGCTTGCCGTTGGCCTTCGTGACCGGCACACCGGAAATGCGGTAGCGCTGCATGATATCCAGCGCTTCGCTGATTTTCTGGTGGGGACGCATCGTGATCGGATCAACGATCATGCCGGATTCGCTCTTCTTGACCTTGTCCACCTCATAGGCCTGAGCCTCGATCGAGAGATTCTTGTGAATGATGCCAAGACCTCCCTCGCGAGCCATGCAGATGGCGGTACGGGCCTCGGTAACCGTATCCATGGCGGCACTGACCAGCGGGATGTTCAGCGGTATGTTGCGGGAAATGTGTGTGGTAAGGTTTGCATCACGGGGCAAAATCAGAGAGTGGGCAGGGACAAGAAGGACGTCGTCAAAGGTCAGGCCTTCGATCAGCTTGTCGTAGGGCATATGTGGCTCCTTGCGGGTGAAAAATTTTAACGAAGTTAGTACAGCGTACCGGTCAAGTCAAGGCAAAAGGGGGTATACAAAACTGCATGGATATTCTTTGACCACACTTGATCGTTCATACACAGCAACCCAAACAACCGACGCCTTACTTCGGCACAAACTCTTCCTTTGAACTGATATTATACAAAGCGGCAAAAACCAGCCTGGCGGCGTTTTCCAGGTCCGCCAGCGAGACGGTCTCCACCGGCGTGTGCATGTATCTCAGCGGTATTTTGACAAGTGCAGTTGCTACTCCGCCACGCGAGATCTGCATGACATTGGCATCGGTACCGGTAGCACGGGGTGTGGCGGTGTGCTGCAGCGGGATTTTCTCTTTTTCGGCGGCTGACTGGAGCAGCTCAAACAAGTGCGGATTGATATTGGCGCCGCGAGCCAGGATCGGTCCCTTGCCGAGTGAAACCTCGCCATTGTGCTTTTTCTCCACATCCGGCTGATCGGTGGCAAAGTCCACCTCCACACATATCCCCACGTCCGGGTTGATGGTATAGCAACTGGTAGTGCCGCCCCGCAGCCCGATTTCCTCCTGAACCGATGAGACCCCATACAGATCGACAGACAGCTTCTTGCCGGAGGCAGCCACCAGTCGCAAGACCTCGGCCACGACAAAACAACCTGCCTTGTCGTCAAATCCACGTGAAGCAACCCGATCACCCTGCAGGCGGGTAAAAGTACTTTCAAATGTGACGGCATCCCCTACCCTGACCAGCTTCTGGGCCTCTTTTTTGTCGTCGGCGCCGATGTCGATATACTGCGATTCCAGCTTGACGACCGTCTCGCGGTCCTTGTTGTCCATCAGGTGGATCGGCTTTTTGCCGATCACACCCGGCAGAGGACCGGCAGAGGTGTGGACATTGACCCTTTTGCCCGGCGTCAGATGGGCATCCACACCGCCCACCGCCGCAAAGTACAGAAAGCCCTTGTCGTCGATGTATTTGACCTGCAGTCCGATCTCGTCCGTATGACCTACGATCATGACCCGCGGCAAGTTCTTGCCCTTGCCGCTGATGCGGCCAAATACATTACCCATCACGTCGCTGGTCAGCTCATCACAGAAGGGGGCTACGTATTCGCGAAATACCCGCTGGGCCGGTTGTTCATAGCCGGAGGGACTGGGGGCGTCTAGCAGTTTTTCCAGAAATTTCAGGGATTCCTTGCGCATCGTTTACACCTCGTCAATGGAGTAGTGAAGATCGGTCAGCAGATTATATTTGAAACTTTGAGCCTCTTTTTTTATGACAAGTTCTTCTTTTTCAAGGGAGACTTCCGGGATGACCCGTGCAAGTACGCCACGTTCGGCAAGCTGCCTCAGGTTACACTTTTTCTGCCCGACTACGTCCGACAAGCGGGCGGGGTGACAAAATATGGTGACAGGCTCGCCCTGCGATACAAAGCGGCTGACAAGATCAAAATAAAGTCGTGAACTTACGATCTGTCCCAATGAGGGATGCCAGCAGCCTGCCAGCACAGTGTCTGCGTTAAGACCGTCATCGGCCTGCAGTCCGATACGGATCACCGGCAGACCGGCCTGCATCGCATGATGCAGCAGCAGCTTGCAGAGCGATACGCCCTGCTCCAGATCCAAGGGAAGGTAATCGCCGACAGCATGTCGTTTCGCCAGTTCAGTCCCGCGAATAACCAGCGTCGGATAGATGCGGATAAAATCGGCCCCGGCAGCTATAATCCCTTCCAGCGATGCCAGCGAAGATAGCGGCGTGTCGCACGGCAGTCCCGGCATCAACTGGGCTCCGACCGACAGGCCATGCTGTTTGATGCAGTGCATGGCGGCCAGGGATTGAGCGGCGGTATGTCCGCGCCCGGATGCTTTCAGCACGGCATCATCCAGCGACTGAACCCCCAACTCTATCGAACGCACACCGGATTTTTTGAGCCATTCGACCCGTTTGTCATCGATATAGTCAGGGCGGGTAGAGAGCCGGACGGCAGCAATTTCGCCATCAGCTAACAGCGGTTGCAACGGCGCCAGCAGTTCCGCCTGGATTTCCCTGGGAAGCGCGGTAAAACTGCCGCCAAAGAATGCGACCTCAACCGGCCTAAGGCCCGCCGTAGACCGCCATCCCGCTATTTTGGTGAGGATCTCTTCTTTTGTCGGCAGGATGCCGACCGCCCCGGAGATTGTGCGCTGGTCACAAAAGGCGCAGGTATGCGGACATCCCTGGTGACTTATGAAAAAAGGGACCGTGACCGGCTTCACACGATCCGCCCCTCGACAATCCTGATACTGCCCAGCGTTTGTGCGGCAGCGGCCTGCTGGGCAATTTTTTTGGATTTGCCCTGACCTTCACCAACACAGCGTCCATCCAGCAGAACCTGAAAACGGAACAAACGCTCATGCGGCGGCCCGCATTCCTCGACCAGCCGGTATTCCGGCATGGAGGCTCCGCAAGCCGAAAACAACTCCTGCAGCTCACTCTTGGAATCACGCCCAAGTGTGAGGTTCTCAGGAGCCGCAGCCAGTTCGACAAACAGCCTTATAACCAGTGTGCGGGGCGCATCCAGTCCGGCATCCAGATACATGGCTGCCAGCAGCGCCTCCAGCACATCTGCCAGGATTGAATCCTTGGCACGTCCGGCAGACTGTTCCTCGCCCCGCCCCAGCAGGATGAAATCGCCAAGCCCCAGCAGTCGGGCCCGGTCGGCCAGAACATCCTGGCCTGCCAAACGCGCCCGAAGACGCGACAGCGAGCCTTCATCCCAGTCGGGATAACTGAGGCAGAGCATCTCGGCCAGAAGCATCCCCAATATCGAATCTCCCAGGAATTCAAGACGCTGATAATCGCCACTTCCGGACTCGCCTGATTCATGCAGAAACGATGGGTGGGTCAAGGCTTGGACCAGAAGTGTGCGATTTCCGAAAACGTGTCCCAGAAGCTGTTCAAGTTGTTGCAGATTCATATTCACCAGCCGCTTCTCCAATGCCAGACTATAGCCATGCGGCCAGTATTTGGCAACCGAAAGTCTTATTGTGGAATTTAGGTTGATAAATCAGGGGCGCTTACCTATAATCGCGCATTTGATATTAAGCAGTCTTCCAGCTGTTCTGATCCGGGTGAATACAGTGGGTTATTTCATTACATTCGAAGGCGTAGAGGGGTGCGGAAAAACCACCCAGATCAGGCTGTTGGCAGAACAACTGATCGCGCACGGCTTCGTTACCACTTTGACACGGGAACCGGGCGGCTGCCCGATTGCAGACAAGATACGAACCATCCTGCTGGATGCCGAAAACCGGGCCATGTCACCCATGACCGAACTGATGCTGTACGCCGCGGCACGGGCCCAGCACGTCAACGATAT
>JACMKN010000170.1 GCA_014380135.1 Deltaproteobacteria bacterium | reverse complement strand
TGCTGTCAATTGATGAACGCAGCGGCAAGACGCGGGTCAGGGCCGGTCGGATGGAGCTGGATGTGGCTCTGGCAGAGTTGGCCAAACCGCAGGCCAGGTCTGAAGGGGGCCGCAAGCAGGCAACCGTCGGCAGCTGGCGGGTCAATATCGAGGAGAGCGATCAGCGCGAACTGAAGCTGATCGGGATGCGGGTGGAAGAGGCCCTGGTCGAACTGGAGACGTTTATCAACCATGCCGCCGCGGCCGGCCTGCAGGAAGTGCGGGTCATCCACGGCATCGGCACCGGTCGGCTGCGGGCTGCCGTGCGGGAAGAGCTGGAGCGGCATCCGCTGGTGGAGGGTCAGCGGCCGGGCGAACCGCACGAGGGACGCGACGGTGCCACGGTGGTGACATTGAGAACGTGAAAATCAATACAAAAACCCGCGCATAAGCTTGTTAGTTAAAGCGGATTCAGAAAGAAGTGCAGGTTATGCGGTTTTATGGGCTTGGTGAGTTGGAATAAGGTGGAAAAGTGTGGTGGTTTGCGGCCACATTCAATATGTCACAAAAGTGGATTTGTAATGGCCAAGCGTTTTTCAAGTATTTGTCCATTGTGAAGGTCTTCAGTGAAAAGAATCGTGCAATCATGCTCCAATGCAGTTGATATTATAAGGCTGTCCCAATAGGTAAATCCGTAACGTATACTGGTATCCATGGCGCGAGTAGCAATTGACGCAGTCACATCTACAACTGTAAATGACTCAATAAGATCGTTGATAATTGTACGAGCTTCGTCCTTGCTGCGAATTCCCTTTCTGGATAGTGAATGAAAAACTTCACCAATAACCTGAGTGCTCAGGATAATATTCTTGAAATGTTTGTCGATTGTTTTTCGGGCAATTAGGGCTTTGGCATCCGTGGAATAGAGGTAAATCCAAATATTGGAGTCAACAAAAACGCGCTTACCTTTCATGGAGTTCGTTCCTGTCAAAGGTGTAGTCGGCGGGTAGGGAGAAGGCGTGGGATGTTACATTTCTGAAAAAGTGCTCTTTTGCCTCACGATCAGACCGCGATTTTGATAAAACAGGCGCATATTTTTTTACAAGGAATTCATAAAAATCGTACAGCTCATTACGAGCAGACTCAGGAAGTCGATCTATCTCGATTGCTTTTGCCATGCTGATCTCCTGAAAAAGAATTTAATATCTCATATACGTTGCGCCATGTATTTATTCAAGATCATTTTGCGAGATCCCAGTCACCAACTTTTTCATTAAGTCGCACGTCGAACCTGCGCAAGCCCTGCAAAACCGGATTATGCAGGTTGCTGTTGAACGGTCTCGTAGTGAAACACAGCCGGTTTTATTCGTGGCATATTGCAGCGTCGCGTTGAAAATAGTGAAGCGACCTACGAAGCTGAACTTACCCGAGCCTGACCGAGCGCATTGATATCGATCCCAGCGGCAGTCCCTCGGCGAAGAAGGAGACCGCTTCGCCCGGCTGCTGCAGGGCCAGGATGTACAGCAGCGGCAGGTAATGCTCGTTGGTGGGAATCGCCAGGCGGGCCGCCTCTCCCAGGGCCGGGTAGGCCACCAGCCGGTCATGCTCTCCGGCCAGGATCAGCTGTTCTGCCAGCTTGTCGAACTCCGTCGCCCAGGGGTAGGGTTCACGGGCATCCCACTGCAGCAGGCGCAGGTTGTGGACGATGTTGCCGCTCCCCACGATCAGCACCCCTTCCTGCCGCAACGCCGCCAGCTCGCTCCCCAGGTCGTAGTGAAAGCGCGGGTGCTGGCTGCGGTCCAGGCTGAGCTGCACGGTCGGGATATCGGCTTGCGGGTACATGCGCCGCAGCACAGACCAGGCGCCATGGTCCAGACCCCAGGAATAGCCGTAGTCCAGCCGCACCTTGGTGGATGTGACCAGCGAGCGCAGCCGCTCGGCCAGCTCCGGTGAGCCGGGGGCCGGGTACTGCACCTGGTTCAGTTCATCGGGAAATCCGTAGAAATCATGGATCGTCTTGGGCTGGGTCATGGCGGTGACGAAGGTCCCCTCCGTCTCCCAGTGGGCCGAGATGCACAAGATCGCCTTGGGGCGCGGAAGCGCAGCGGCCGCCGCGCGCCAGGCCGCGGCGTAGACATTTTCCTGGATGGCATTCATCGGGTTTCCGTGGCCGATGAAGAGGGCCGGCAAGGGCGTGTTTGGTTTGGCTGGTGTGGTCATGTTTTAGCTCCGTTTTGTTTGGCATGCGCTGCTTTGCCAAGCGGATTATCCGGTCAGGCGTGCTTCTCTCTTTGGTCTGTAGGTCGGGCTCATCTCGGAAAGAAGTTCCGGGTGGCGTTCAACCAGCTTAAGTAGTTTAACCAAGGGGGCCGGTGGGCGGGTTTCTCCCCGTTCGTAGCGTGAAAAGGCAACCTTGCCGATACCAACAACCTCGGATAGTTCCGTTTGGGTGAGCTTCAACTGTTTTCTGATACGCCGGATATCGGCGCCCACATCGCCTTTTACTGCCCGCATAATTGCTGCCTGCGCTTCGGTGTATCGACGATAACTTTCTTCATCCCATATTCCTTCGCCGCATAAAGGACAAAAATCCCCTTTCATTGTATGTAATGTCAAGGACTGCCCGCTGTAGGAAAGGATTTCATCCTTAATTTCTGTAACCATTTCTGAATTGCCGCAAGCTGGACATTTCATTGCCTTGCCTCACTTTGCCTTGAACTGAATAACCGGAGGTCGGCCATCCGTGTAGGCGGTAATCTTGATGTAAACTGCTATTCCGTCTTCTGTCATGCCGTGGTAAACATCCTGCCATTCTCAGTGATCAGCATGTGTGGTCATCGACTTGTAAAAGTCGCAACGTGAAAGTGCGAGAACCACGCTGCGCATTTCTTGTTCGGACAACCCCAGCTCAAGGCCGCCCCGCAAGGCAGTTGCCGTGAAAGGGCGACTTGCGGGGGTGGCAATAACTGCCTGAATATAAGCCAGATGATAATGGGGAGTGCGCTTTTCCATGAGGTGAATAATATCCAGCTTGATTGAATTAGTCAATTTGATAAATTAATTGCAGAGGGTAGATTTGGTAAGAGTAAAGCTATCCACCGATAGTCGGTGGGGATGAGTATGGGGATAAGGGTCCGCTACGCTTGATCCAGCGCGATGATATTGTTACGTCTCAATTCGTGAGAGACTACAGCCCGGTAATTTCCCGCTCCTTCGGATATTCGATGACAATCCCGAAAGTCAGCTCCTTTTTCTCTCCCGGTTGCAGAGGGGTCTTCCAGACCAGCGTGCCGTCGCTTTTGATCTGATCCGGCTTGATGGATGGGTCGTCCAGCGAGACTTTGATCTCCTCGTCGCCGGCCAGCGGCAGCTGGTCCAGCAGTGTCAGCGTCAGCGGCTCCTTGCGGAAGTTGGCCAGTTGTATGCGATAGCGGTAGTCGATCCGGTTTTTCCCGAACAGGCCGGCTTCCCGGTGCTGTTTCAGCTCCTCGCGTTTGACAGTAACCTGATCGTCCGTGCCGAAAAACAGGTCGAACTTTTCCCCGGCAGCGACCTTCTTCAGCTGTGAACTGCCGGTGTAGCTGTTGCCTACAAAGGTATTGACCTTGCCCGGCAGGAGCGGCCAGGCGGCCCGGTTGA
>JACMKN010000169.1 GCA_014380135.1 Deltaproteobacteria bacterium | reverse complement strand
TCCGGCTTGAATACCGGAATCCAGGTCGACCAAGGAAATAATGAGGGACTTCATTAGCGTTAAATAGATCTGTCCCGGTTTCCTGCGGTTTCCTGTTCTCAAAGACCATGGTTTTCGATGCAAAGGCTACTTATTCCGTAGTATTTTCACTGCGCCAACAGCAAACTTTTCCTCTCAGCTAACTTCTTAAAGCAAATACCATAAACCCAGGATAAAGAGCAGGACAATAGTCGAATCAATAACATGAGGTGCTTTAACAGCATAGAATAAATCATCAATTTTGGAACTCATGCTGACCCATCGGGGAATGTATTGGTCTATCACCGTCACTCGCGAGTCAATGGCCTTGGCGGCTCTCCTGCCGCTTTCTACGGCGCCCTCAATGCTCCAGACATGGGCCTGGGTTTGGGTATGCGAACCGGCGAGAAACAGGTTGTCAAGCGGTGTCGTCTGGGGCGGCATAGAGTGCTGGGTCGTGGTAGAAGTCACCCATTTCGGTTGATAAGAGCTGATCCCCTCTGCGGAAAATTCCCACTCATGCCAGACCTCGATTTCCATCATCGAAAAATCCTGCAGGGCTTTTCCCTGATTCGCTTCCCGAATCATTCCGTCAAGTGCGCTGCAGCTCAATATCTGGGCCTTCACCTCCTCCCGGAACTCCTCTATCGTGCATGAACTGACGGATTTATGATATATCCTGCCGGGAACACTACTGATACAGGCTGTCCCGGTCCACAACGACTTCACGTTTTCCCCTAAATCCACCTCTTTCATCCACACCTGTTCCTCGGCGAACAGGGTCAGGTTGAATTCTGAATCACTCACCACCACCGCGACTCTTTCACGGGGAAAACGGATTTCCTCGGAAAACGGCACCCGGAAGGATACCTGGGTGTGCGGTCCATCCTGGATAAGGGGCTTAAACAAGCGGAGAACCTCCAACTGCTCCAGTTCGGGAGTCCGGCTTAAAATTTCCGCCGTGGCAAAGGGGTTAAGTGCCAGGATGTAATAATCGCCCACAATAGTCTCGTCGCCTGAGACGGTGGAAATAATTTTTCTGCCGTCAAACTCAATTTTTGTCAGCGGCTTTTGCCAGTGAAACTCGACACCCTTTTTCTGGAGATAGGCCGTCCATGGATCGAACCAGTATTCGCTGCTGGGTCCTTTGAGCAACAGCCAACCGTCTCCCGCCCCTTGGGTCCATGCCGGGCCATCCTCATCTGCCTGGTGATGATGCTTCGGTCTGGTTGTCAATTGCTTTCTGAAGAAATCACCCGTGGTATGTAGAGAAGCCCTGGACCAGTCCGAGCCGATCCAGGGTCCAAAACAGGAGCGCCAGGTTTTATAAGCTGTGCTCTTGAGGAGCGGACGCCATGCCTGAGCTGCATTGTGGCGGCTGTATTTTTCTGTACTGCGGTGGTTGGCTGTCCAGGTTTTGAGCATGAGATACAACCATTTGACAAACTCCCATCTGTTCATCCTGAACATGCCGGGAATACTCTGCCAACCCTTCTCATAAAACCTGGGGTGCGTGTCGTCCGGAAAAATGCCGAAATCGATGGGCCGGGAAAGGGCGAGATCGTAGAGGTTCCCCTTATCGTTCAAAGGAATCTTCTTCATGAGATCAAACGTATTGAGATACCATGGCCCCATGCCGTGCCAGGAATATTCCGATGGCATATTGTTGTTACTGTTGCGGGCGCTTCTAAAGAATCCTCCCGGCTGTTCCATGGCTTCATACACTGAAACCTTATATCCCAGCTGGTTGAGCTCATGTGCGGCACTCAATCCGGCTATTCCGGCGCCGAAAATAATGACTGATTCCATCTTTCTTCCTCCAGCAAACCCTGTTCTGAATTTACAACTGCGGCAAAACATAACTTTACGGCCACCTAGAAGAAATACTTTAACTGGTTAACTACTTTATTCAAATTGAGCCTTAGTCGCGGTCATATAATTTGATTAACGCAAAGGCGCAAATGATAAAGAAAGACGCAAAGAGAAGCTTTTTTTAAGAAAATATGTTTTTTGCGTCTTGCTTTCCCCCTTTACCTTGAGTGAGCAAAGCGAACGGGCGTTAAGATTAATGGTCGTGATTTCAAATGCTTCGCAAAGCCTTCCATTAATAATCTCCTTGAGCGAAGTGGACAGGCGCCGAACGTGCGGGCAAGAAAGCTTTGGGCGATCACCATCGAGAAATACATCAGCAAAACGCATGAAGGCCGTCGGCAAACGGTCTCCGTTGGCCTTGTGCGAATACATGCCGATGTCACATATTGCAGGTGGGGGTCGGACCAAGCTAACAGTCAGTTATTATTTACCAATATGACAAAGACAGCCTCATTTCAGGCCTTAAACGCATGTTTTTTGTGGCAAAAAAGTGCTTTTAGGAATGACGGCAAACGAAATTACCAATGGGCCGCGGGGCGGGGTCGAAAAGTTCCGGGGACACCATACTTAATCGCCACCAGGGGAAGTTCAGGAGACTCCTTAGCTGCTTCGCGTTGAGGGCTGAGAGTTGCCTGGATATGTGAATGGGGGGAACTTCTCGGGTGAATCGTCATACCTGCGCCTCTTTTCGTATTGCACGTATCAAGTCCGTAAAGCGCTCATCCCCTTCTCCAGCAAGAAGGCGGATCTCTCCTTTCCCTTTACCCAGACCAAGGAGCAGGGCGTGTCGGATCTGGCGCTGCTGCCAGACCTCTTTTTCGCTCACGGGCCGCCACCGGTTGAAGGAGCGAATCAACCCCAGTCCAACCACATCAGCGGCGATCCTGTCACCGCTGGCGATCACGACACCCGTCCCGGCAGGCGTTCCTTCCCATGGCCCCCCCTCGATCATGGCCACCGTTGCGTCCACGATATTCAAATGGGGACGATAGGCCAGGTTGAACTCCGCCACCAATTCCTCCCAGTGGTCGCGGTCGACCAGGTAAGGACGCTGCCTGAGATGGGTGCAGCCGATGAAATTCTTGAGACAGATGGAGTAGGAGGCGGAGCGATGGGTCTTCACGACCGGCAGGTTTACGATCAGGTCGGCCCGATAGAGCCATTCGGTGACAAAGGCCTTCTTAAGGTAACGAGCGCCCGGAAGCGCCACCTCGATCCAGCCTGCATCCTCGAAAGCGACCACCCGCGCGCCTGCCCCCTCCGCCGCTTGCCTGATACCGCACGCCTTCATGTTCTTCAAGGTTGCGCGGCTTAAGAGAGCCGACATATCCCCCACCAGCACCTCTCGCGCCCCCTCCCGGTAGAGAATCCTCACCACCGCCGCCACCACCTCAGGATTGGTGGTGACGGGATTCGGGCTTCCCGAAACAACGTTCGGCTTGACGAGGACGGTCTTCCCCTTGATGTTCAATTTGCCGAAGCCGCCGATCAAGGCCACGGCCTCTTGCACCCGTTCCTCGATACTTCCCGAGCCGGCCACACCGACCAGCGACTGCCCTTTTTCCATGAACGGATCAGGCGTCACTCGCGGCAGCTCTTTGCGCAGGGGGCGAACGAACAGAAGTTCCTTCGCTACGGAGTGCCTGACGGTAAGAATCGCCGCAGCAGCCGCGGACAGCATCAAGAAAAGACGTCGTGAGAGCATCGCGAGGCCTCCCTGGCGGAAATGAAAAAGGCCCGCAATGGCAGGCCATTTGGAGGACCGACTGATCCGGTCAGAAATAACGGCATTCAACATGATGAATTACTTCGGCGCCACCGGGTAACCCGCCTTGGACCACTCGTTCCATCCGCCCTTCAGGGCATACACCTTTTCGTGCCCGCGCCCCATGAGCTTCAGCGCCAGACCGGCGCTGGTTGCCTCGTTGGGTCAGGCGCAATAGAGAACCAATGTTTTCTCCTTCGGGTACTTCGCGGCCCACCGGTCCAATAGCTCCGGGTCCTCCCGGATCGCTCCGGCTATCTTCCCATCTCCGGCTTTCCAGTCCTGTGCCGTCCTTACATCCAAAACGACAACGTTCGGGGCGCCGAGATCCGCTTTCAATTCCTCCTTCGTCATGAGCGGAACCTTGTCCTTCTTAGCGTCGGCGGATCTCTTCCCCATACCCACACATCCGATGGCCAGCAGCACCATCAAAATCAGAAAAGTCATTCGCGGCATTAAATTCACCTCCCTTTTTAATCGGTTAATGCTACCACACCGTTTTCCGGAGACAATCGTAAGGCCATGGGCGGGGCCATGGGGGACGCTGCTGGGGGCCATGGGTAGAGTAGAGAACAGGGCAGGCTAACGTAGTTGACTTGTTGACTTAAGGAAGCTAACCTCTTAAAATTAAACAAGACTAACATGTGCAGGTGCATTAAATTCCTTTTCTCATCCTCAGCAGAGGCAGAGATTGAATGGGTTACGCAGCTGAAGTGAACAACTCAACTACGTCTCGCAGCCCCGCACATTATTTGTATTGTTAAACTCATCTAACAAGTGCTAAATTGCGCTCCAGGACCTGCGGCCAACTTCTTTCTTTTCGGGAGCCACAAGAATGGAAGAGCAATCTCGCTGGGATAGACAGGCTATTTTCATGGGAGTAGCCGTTCTGACCGGTCTCTATCTGGCCAAGCTGTACAACTACCTTCTCTTTCACACCATGGTGGAGGTCTTCTCCATCGTCGTCGCCTGCGGGATTTTCGTCATCGCCTGGAACGCCCGCCGCATGATGGCCAATAACTACTTCCTGTTCATCGGCATCTCCTTTTTCTTTGTCGGCATCGTCGACTTCCTCCACGCCCTCGCCTACAAGGGGTTTGGGGTTTTCGCCGGTTACGGCGCCAACCTGGCAACCCAGCTCTGGGTTGTTGCCCGCTACTTGCAGGGTTCCTCCCTCCTCATTGCGCCACTTTTCATCGGCCGCAAAGTCAGACCCCGTTTGACGGCCGCGGCCTACCTGGCGGTCACCGCTCTACTGCTGGCGGCGGTCTTTGGAGAAATTTTCCCCGATTGCTTTGTGGAGGGGCAGGGGCTCACCCCGTTCAAAAAGGGGAGTGAATACCTCGTCTCCTGCCTGCTCATCGGCTCGC
>JACMKN010000168.1 GCA_014380135.1 Deltaproteobacteria bacterium | reverse complement strand
TTGTGCGGACCATCAAGAAAAGAACAAAAGGATCGGAGAGCATGAAGGAGTAAAGCAAGGCTACCGGTGGCAGTTCGGAAAGTTAAGGGAAATCTCCGTTTTCCCCTTGACAAAACTTATCATGGATGTCCCCGGAATTCCAAACAAATAAGTATTGTCCCCGGAATTCCATATCTACAGATCCCCCTTGAAGGCGCGATACAAAAGGGAGTCGAAAAGAGTGTTACTTGATTGAGATGCAACTTCCAGCTTGTTTCTGATGTCGTAGTTACGCCAGACAAAATCGGCAAACTGCTTCTGAAGTTTTATCGGTGGTACGGGCATTTCAATGCCGCGAACCTTGGCTTGTGAAATGTTGAGCATTGAACCGCTTGTCCCGGTGGCCTGTTTTGTGAGTTTTTCACGGAATCGCGGGTGAGCCAGTAGGTAACGAAGATACGCGGTACATGTGATTTCCTCGTTAGGAATCATCTTCCACAGCTTGTCTGGAAGGAATAGCTTTGGTTCATCCTGCTCGACCAAACAGGTTGCTGCAACCTGTTCGCGAGTATTCGCTCGACTTAATAACAGATCACCACGTTTTGGGGTAAGTAGCTCTCGGTCAATGCGGGTGCCCGCCTTTTACGGCGTCGCAACCCGAAACCAGGGCGGGCGCAAGACCCGCCCCTACAGCACGGGAATGCCATTTCTCCAGCACATCGGGGATATCGTTTTGCTCCACCGGGTTGCGCTTGTCATCCAGCGAGAATCCATCGGCCTGCATGTCGTAGAACCAGACGTGATCCGTGCCGCCGGAGTTGGTTTTGGTGAAGATCAGTATCCCTGTGGAGACGCCCGCATAGGGACGGAACACGCCGGAGGGCATGGAGATCATCGCCTCCAGCTTGTGACCGTCCACCAGAATTTTGCGTAGGTCCAGGTGCGCCTTGCTTGAGCCGAACAGCACACCGTCCGGTACGATCACCGCACAGCGCCCGCCCGGCTTCAACAGCCGCAGCATCAGGGCGATGAACAGCAGCTCGGTCTTCTTGGTCTTGACCGTGCGCAGCAGGTCCTTGGCCACGGTCTCTTCATCCAGCGATCCCTTGAAGGGGGGTTGGCCAGGATCAGGGTAAAGGCATCGGCAATATCGCCGGCGCTGTTGGAGAGGGCGTCACGCGCCTCGATGGCCGGATTCTCGACGCCGTGCAGCATCATGTTCATGCTGGCGATGCGCAGCATGGTGGAGTCGAAGTCAAAACCGTTGAAGAGCTTGCCGTTGAAGTGGCACTTCAGTTCCTCGTTGTGAAACAGGTCGGCATGGTTTTCTCTCAGGTATTCACCGGCCGCCACCAGAAAACCGGCCGTACCGCAGGCCGGATCGCAGATGATATCGTCGGGGCGGGGCTGCATCAGCTCCACCATCATCTTGATGATATGGCGGGGGGTGCGGAACTGGCCGTTTCTGCCGGCGGTGGTCAGCTTGGAGAGCATGTACTCGTACAGGTCGCCCTTGGTGTCGCGGTCTTCCATCGGCACCTGGCTGATCTGCTCCACCACCCGCTCCAGCAGGCTGGGGGTGGGGATCATGAAGATGGCATCCTTCATGTGCCGGGCGTAGGCGGTATCCAGGCCGCCGTGCAGGTTATTGATGAAGGGGAAGACCTCCTGGCTGACCACGCGGAACATCTCCTTGGCCTCGAACTCCCGGAAGCGCGACCAGCGCAGATGATCCTGACCGGCAGTGAAGATCGGCTCCTTGATCGGCTTGCCCAGGCGGTTGGCCTGCTTTTCCCTGGCTGTGTGGATGTCATCCAGCCGCTTGATGAACAGCAGGAAGGAAATCTGCTCGATTACCCGCAACGGGTCGGAGATCCCCCCGGACCAGAATGCATCCCATATTTTGTCTAACTTTGATTTATTGTCACCGGTCAGCACGTGGGTGGGACTCCTCATTTGCATAATGCTATTGCTGTAAACAGCGGACGTTGAGTAGTAGCAGATTTGTGGCGGGTATTCCATGAATAAGTTAATGTGTATTGTACAAAAAAACCCGCACATGCGGGCTTCTGCTAGAACTGCTGCTGTATTAGTTAAGGGATATGCTGAAAAGGGGAGGGCTGTTTATGGCAGTATCCGCACATGCCGTCCTTCAACCTTGATCCTGCCGTCGGTAAAGAGCTTGATAGCCTCGGAAAATGTGCGATGCTCTTCTTTCTGAATGCGCGCGGAGAGAGTCTCTTCGGTGTCATCCTGTTCCACCGGAACGACGGACTGCAGGATGATCGGGCCGGTGTCGGTGCCGCAATCCACAAAATGGACCGTACAGCCTGAATAGCGGACACCGTAATCCAGGGCCTGCTGCTGGGCGTGCAGACCTGGAAATGCGGGGAGCAGGGCAGGGTGGATATTCATGATCGCATTCGGGAAGGCGTTGACCATGACATCCGTCAGTATCCTCATGAATCCAGCCAGAACGACCAGCTTTACAGCACGCTTTTGCAAGATGGCAACCGTAGCCGCGTCATACTCGCGGCGGCTTGCATATCCGTTGTTTTCATGGACCACGGTCGGAATGCCGTATCCGGCGGCGCGGGTCAAAGCGTACGCATCAGATTTGTTGCTGATCACGCAGGCTATCGTTGCGGGGATATCGCCGGCTTCAATGCGGTCGATGATGGCCTGCAGGTTCGTGCCGCTTCCTGAAACCAGTACGCCGATTCTGCAGGGGAGATCTCCAACCATGACTAGGCCTCCAGCAGTTCTACGCGCTCGTTGCCGACAGGACACGCGGCAACTTCACCAATGATCCAGGCCTGCTCGTTCAGTCCTTGTAGACGATAAATCACATCTTCCGCCTGATTCTCCGCTACCGCCAGTACCATGCCGATCCCCATATTGAAGGTGCGGTACATTTCGTCACGTTCAACGTTACCGGCATCGCGCAGTATATCAAAAAGCGCCGGTCGCTCCCATCTGTTCAGGTGGATATTCGCCACACACCCCTTGGGCAGGACGCGGGGAACGTTTTCCAGCAGGCCGCCACCGGTAATATGAGCAATGCCGTTGATCGAAAAGTCCTTCAGCAGATTGAGAATCGAACGGACATAGATGCGGGTCGGGGTTAGCAGCACATCGGCAACACTGCTGCCGGTGCCCGGCAATTCAGAATCAATCTTAAGCCCCATATGGTCGAAGACCAGCTTGCGAGCCAGAGAGTAGCCGTTGCTGTGCAGGCCGCTGGAAGCGATGCCGATCAGGCGATTGCCGACCGCGATGCATGAACCATCGATGATGGCATCACGATCCACGACACCGACGGTGAATCCGGCCACGTCGTATTCACCGTCGGCATAGAAACCCGGCATCTCGGCCGTTTCACCACCGATAAGCGCACATCCGGCCTGTTTGCACCCCTCGGCAATGCCCTTGACGACTTCGGCCGCTTTTTCAGGCAGCAATTTTCCGGTCGCCAGGTAATCGAGGAAGAACAGCGGTTCAGCTCCCTGTACGATGATGTCGTTGACACACATCGCGACCAGGTCAATTCCGACCGTGTCATGGCGGTCTGCCATGAAGGCAATTTTAAGTTTGGTACCGACCCCGTCGGTTCCGGAAACAAGCACGGGATTTTTGTATTTGGCGGTATTCAGCGAGAACAATCCGCCAAAGCCGCCGATATCCGCCAGAACTTCAGGACGGGAGGTGGCTTTGACCAAAGGCTTGATCATGTTGACAAAACTGTTGCCGGCGGCAATATCTACCCCGGCGTCCTTATAGGTTGCACGTTTATCGCTCATCTTTATTATCCTCCTCAGGCAAAGGATGTTTGTAAAACATGGCCCTCTAAATGTCAATTTGAAACTGTCACAAAGGGCTTTGATCCAAGAATATCACTTGACAAATCCGCATGTTTTGGGATTATTGATGCACAATGATTCCACGATCCATAACATTTTCCGCCAGGACAATCATCAGCCTGTTGCTGACCGGCTTGCTTGCAACCCTTTGGGCAACCCCCTCCAACGCGGATATATACCGTTATGAGGATGAGGATGGTATCGTTCATTTCACCGATGCCCCCACCGATAAACGCTTCAAGGTCTTCATGAGAGATTTGAAAAAAGACCGGGAGCTGCGCACAAAACTGAAATATGCCAGCTCTGTCAACCCTGCTGAATTTGAACAACTGATCAGGAACTGCGCTGATAAATACGGTGTCAGTCCTTCGCTGGTCAAGGCGGTTATTCATGCCGAGTCGGGCTACAATCCCAATGCGGTATCCAGCAAGGGGGCCAGCGGACTGATGCAGCTGATGCCGGGTACTGCAAAATCACTCAAGGTGGCCGATCGCTTCAACCCCAAAGACAACGTGGAGGGGGGCGTAAAATATCTCCGCTTTCTGCTGGATACTTTTAAGGGAGATGTCTCGCTGGCGCTGGCAGCATATAATGCCGGGCTCAGCAGAGTCGCCAAATATGGCGGGATCCCCCCCTACAATGAAACTCGTACCTATGTAAACCGGGTCCTTTCCTATATGCAGTCTTATCAGTCCAGTGGTATTTAATGACAGCCGATCTCCCCAGCCAAATCCTTAATCTGCCTAATATCCTCACGATGATGCGGATCGCCGCCATTCCTCTTCTGGCTGCCCTGCTGCTGTCTCCTTCAAAAGAGTCCGGTTTCTGGGCGGCGGTAGTATTTGCCCTGGCATCCATTACCGATTGGCTGGATGGTTATCTGGCGCGCCGCATGGGTATTGTGACGGTGTTCGGCAAGTTTCTGGATCCGATCGCCGACAAGATGATTGTCATGGCTGCAATGGTCATGATTCTGCCTTTCGATCGGGTTCCGGCCTGGATGGTGCTGGTTATTCTGGGGCGCGAGATTATTATCACCGGTTTGCGTGGGATTGCGTCGAGCGAGGGGATTGTGATTCAGGCGAGCGATCTGGGCAAATTCAAGACCATCTTCCAGATCGTAGCCATTCTTGGTCTCGTACTTCACTATGACTATAACTGGTTCTTCGGGATTGCCCATCCGCTGCTGACGGTCAACATGCACAACGTCGGGATGTTTTATCTCTGGATAGCAACCGGTTTGACGATCTGGTCCGGCGTTGATTACCTGGCCAGATTCATAAAGGTCATCACTCGCTGAAAGTCTTTAGCGGTTAGATTTTCCCAATGGTACATCAAAAGTTTCACCTTTGTAACTGAACCGCACCAGATCCTTCTGAATAACCTCTACCCTGGCCCCTTCGACCATCGACCCACCCGCAACCGGTACACCGTTGACAACCGCCACGCTGTCGGCTATTCCATCCTGGTAAGCGATGCCATTTACCCTCAATACGGGAACTGTATTGGTAACGGCGGTCGACTGGACCGCTGTTACGGTGGGGACTTTCTTCTGCTCGTCATTCTTAAGCTGAGTATTGTGTTGAAGGGGTGTTCCATCCGCTGCCGATTTGGCGGTAGCAGTCTGTCTTTGCCGTTTGGGAGGAGCAAGCCTGGTAGTTTCCGAACGCTGGGCGGGGACAATCTCGATGGTTTCAGGCAGCCTCTCTGCTTTAATTTCACCAGCCGCGGGAACCGGAACCTTGGGCGAGAGTTTAGTGTTTTCGGACGGTTGCATTGGTTTGTTGTTGACAGCAACCGGCGAAGCCTCCTGTTTCATAAACATGTAGGTAGCGATGGAACCGCCGGCAAACAGCAGCAGAGCGGCCAGAACCACGCCGGACGTGGAATAGCGCTGTGAGCTTTCCACCCTCAGAATATCGGAATCTATCTTCAGGGTATCTGGATGGCGTGTCGCCTTTTCATCTTCCAGTTTTTTCAGCGCCTTCAGAATCGAACTCATAATGTTCCCCGCATCAATTTTTCTTCAGATCAGGTGAACTGGCGGATTTGTCAAATCCGTACAAATAGGCAACCGTCTGTGCACCAACCGAGTCGTCGGCTGGAATGGAATTCTCTTTTTGAAATGTACGCACCGCCTCCAGGCTGGCGGCGCCGTAAACACCGTCAATCGGACCGCTGTAATTCCCGGCGGACTTTAACAGCTGCTGGAGTGCCCTGATCTCATATCTTCTGTCACCAACGGAAATGTTGTCAGGTATCTGATGGAAGTTATTCCAGATCAGATAGCAGGTGCCGCTGGTCAACGCCTCCAGATCCTTGAGCGGAATGGAACTGCGGCCGGACAGGGCAGGGGAGACGGTTGCAGCATCAGCAGAAATGGAGGTAACTGCCAGAATGTATTTACCATGACCGCCGGCTACACGCGTCTCAATTAGAAAGGGGATATTGGCATGAATAACTTCACCTAAGGTTCCCCGGATCTCGGTCAACCTCAGGTTGCGGTTACTGGCCAACTCTGTTGCCGCTTCAGGAATAGTCAACCGGCTTTTGAGTACTTTTACGGTGGCCACATTCCAGCGGGACAAGATCGCATTAAATGCCTGCAAATGGGTAGTATTCTGATCCAGAGCCAGCAGTTCTTTCTCCAGGTTCAGTACTGCAGGCTGACCGGCAGCTGCTTGTGGCAAGGCTGGCTGCAGTTTGTTTGAAGGGACATCCGCTGCCTTATGCGAAACAGGCTTTGCTACGGGATTTGAAGTCGCTGCGGTAGGTCGGGATTCAACCCCTGTTTTCCATGGCATTGAAACAAGGACGATCAGTGCGGCTGCAACAGCGGCTGAAAAAACCAGTTTCAGGTTGCGGCGCTGTGGCACGTTGAGAATTTCCTTGATGGCACGGGTAACTATGCCGGAACTTATCCGCCGTTTTTCATCTCCGTATGCAACCAGCAAGGCGCGGTCGCACAGGATGTTGATCATGCGCGGGACCCCGCGGGTGTACAGATAGATCCAGCGGATCGCGTACGGGTTGAACGAAACCCCGCCGGTTTCACCTGCGACTTCCATTCTGCGACGAATGTAGGCGCGGGTCTCATCCATGCTCATCGATTTCAGTCTGTAGCGGACAGCAATGCGCTGGTTTAGTTGACGAAGCTCGGGGCGGGCAAGCAACTCTTCCAGTTCCGGCTGACCAGCCAGAATAATCTGAATCAGCTTGTCGTTTTCGGTTTCCAGGTTGGAAATAAGACGGAGCTGTTCAAGTACTTCAGGACGCAGGTTTTGTGCTTCGTCAATGACAAGCACGACTGTTGTGCCCCTGGAATTTTCATCCAGCAGAAATCTGTTGAGGTCGGCCAACAATTCGTTGGCAAATTCACTGTTTGAGTTGAGACCAAATTCATGATTAATACTGCGAAGCAGTTCCACGCCGCTGAGGCAGGGGTTGAAGATTAAAGCCGAACGATAGTGTTCATCTCCAAGTTGGCTGAGAAGAGTCCTTAGTACGGTTGTTTTTCCGGTGCCAACTTCTCCGATCAGTTCGATGAAGCCATAGTGATTGTTGATGCCGTACAGCAGGTGAGCAAACGACTCTTTGTGGTTCTTGCTAAGATAGATAAAACGCGGATTTGGCGTAAGGGTAAACGGTTTTTCATTGAATCCGAAGTATTTAGTATACATAAGAAGTGACCAGGATAAAGAGTGTTCAGCTGGATAAATATATAATTGAAATGTTATTCAATAAACTATTGTATATTCCATAATAACTGACTATTTTCAAGCGAAATCAAAGAAATATGGTTCACAGTTTTTTAACAGACCGCACAATAAAACGGAATATGATTAATGCAATACTTCAAACATACTACAATAAATATCTATAATAACAACACAATAAAAAATATAATAATTAATTCACTTGATGAACAGAGCCAGGTTTCATCCCGCTATCCGGTTCAAATTTCAAACTATTATGCCGGCTTGATTAAAAAGCAGGACGATGCAATCTGGAAACAGTGCATGCCGGACCCGCAAGAGCTTGAAGATTTCGATCAGTTTCCGGATCCATTGAACGAGGCCTCCCTGAGTCCGGTACCCGGTCTGATCCATCGCTATCCCGACCGGGTGGTCTTGCTGGTTTCCAATCGCTGCCCGGTATATTGTCGCTTCTGCATGCGCAAACGTCTTGTCGGCAGCGGTTATGCTGCGATGGATGAGGCAGAATTCCGGGAGGCTCTTATTTACATCGCAGCCAACCCGTCCATACGTGATGTAATCCTGTCGGGCGGCGATCCGCTCATGCTCAGCGACGAAGCGCTGCAGCGCGTCTTGAGTGGCCTGCGTGCCATCAGTCATATTTCAATCATTCGTATCGGCAGTCGTGTTCCGGTTACACTGCCGGAGCGCATTACTCCCGAGTTGTGTAACATGCTTAAACAGTTTCATCCGCTCTACATCAATACCCACTTCAACCATCCTGCCGAGATTACCGATGATTCGGGCAAAGCTTGTGCCATGCTGGCGGATGCCGGAATCCAGCTGGGAAATCAGACCGTGCTTCTAAAAGGGGTCAACGACGACGTCGAAGTCATGCGGAAACTGATGACCGGTCTGCTTGGCATTCGTGTCAAGCCTTATTATCTGCACCAGATGGATCTGGTTCGGGGTACGGCCCATTTCAGGACATCGGTAAATAGCGGATTAGAGATAATCAGGGCTCTACGTGGGCACATTTCCGGGTTGGCGGTTCCCCATTTTGTCATTGACCTGCCGGGAGGCAAGGGAAAGGTGGCAATTCTGCCGGATGTCATGGAACGGAACGGCGATATGCTGCTTTTGAGAACCTATACCGGTGAGCAGGTCGCTTACCGGGATCTCACAACTGTTCGGGAGTGAAGGCCACCACTTCATCAATTGTATCAGCGCCCGCAGCCAGCATTACAAGTCGGTCAACCCCCATCGCGATACCCGCCGACGGCGGCAGACTGCCCAGTTCCTCCAGAAAGCGTTCCGGCAGCGGCAATGCCCCCCGACCAACTCCGATCCGCAATCGGTTGGCGTTCTCAAAGCGTCGGCGCTGTTCAAGCGGATCGTTCAGCTCGCTGAAGCCGTTGGCAAGCTCCAGTCCACCCAGATATAGTTCGAAGCGTTCGGCCAGTTCAGTCTGTCCCGGCTTCAATCGTGACAGAGCGGCCAATTCAGCCGGATAATCGGTCATCAGGACCGGTGCTGAAAAACCGGCCAGTGCCGGTTCGATCATCTCCGTCAGAATCTCCTCGTAAATCCCTTTCTTGAGACACTCCCATACGTTGGTATTGCTGAAACGCCAAAAAGCCTCCTGGACGCTTATTATGACCCAGGATTCAAATGGGTCGATTCTGCAGCTTTGATGGCGGTAAAACGGCGCCTCGGCAAGACAGGCGGTGGCAACATGCTGTAGCAACTCCTCGCAGTCTGCCATGAGGGCGTTGTAATCACTGTCTGCCCGATACCATTCCAGCATCGTAAATTCGGACAGGTGCCGGAAGCCACGCTCGTCTGCGCGCCAGCAGTGCGAAATCTGAAACAGGCGTTTGTGCCCGCGGCAGAGCAGGCGTTTCATGCAAAGTTCGGGAGATGTCTGGAGTTGCCAGGGGAGGGCGGCGAGCGGGTCTATATATTCTTCGGGGGCGTTGGCTGGAATAAGAAGGGGGGTCTCCACTTCAAGAAACCCCCGATCCCAAAAAAAATTGCGTATGGCCCTGACTACATGCGCCCGAAGCCACAAGACGTCACTATTCACGGATTACCCTTTGACGCGGGTTGAGTACTCGCCGTTGCGAGTATCTATAACAATCAGTTCTCCTTCTTCGATGAAGGGTGGTACGCGCAGAACATAACCGGTTTCAACAGTAGCCGGCTTGGTGTCGTTACCGCTGGTATCGCCCTTGGCCCATTGCTCGGTTTCAGTTACGCGCAGGTTTACGAAATTGGGCAGCGAAACACCGATGCCCTTTTCACCAAACAGCATCACATCGACTTTCAAATTTTCCAAAAGGAAGTTCTTGGCGTCACCCAGTGTTTCTTCTTCCATGACGACCTGTTCGTAATTAGCCTGATCCATGAAGGTATAGTGGGTGCCTTCTTTGTAAAGGTACTCCATCTGGCGCTCTTCCAGATCGGCAGGGTCGAAGGTTTCTCCGGAACGATAGGTCCTGTCGAGAAGCGTGCCGTTAATCATGTTGCGCATTTTGGTTCGATAAAGGGCTTGGCCTTTACCCGGCTTCACGAAATCGAAAGCAACCACCAAGTATGGATCTCCGTCCAGAGTGATTTTAAGGCCTTTTTTCAGATCGGCTACGGTATACATTGATTCCTCACAATTGTTTTAATTAAACAACACAAGCCCACCAAAATGGACGGGCCTATCAGAATATATCATATGGTCTGATTATTTAGCGCGGTAAGTGATGCGGCCACGGGTCAGGTCGTACGGTGAAAGTTCGACAGTTACCTTGTCACCGGGAAGAATCTTGATGAAATACTTGCGCATCTTGCCGGAAATATGGGCCAGTACAACATGATCATTTTCAAGCCTGACGCGGAACATAGCGTTAGGTAGCGGCTCAACTACGGTACCTTCAACTTCAATAGCTTCTTCTTTACTCATACGTTGTACAGCTCCTCAAAGGCTCATTTGATGTGAACAGTAATACACTACTGATACTGTTCTTAGAATGCAAGTTAATTATACATTAATCCCATACAACGCCCATAAGATATATTATGTCAAGTTG
>JACMKN010000167.1 GCA_014380135.1 Deltaproteobacteria bacterium | reverse complement strand
GGCGGAGAAGAGCTTCTCAAAACCGCCCAAGACAAGACACAACTGATCGAGCTGAAGGGCCGGCGGGTCATCCCCGGCCTGAACGACTCCCACATCCACGTCATCCGGGGCGGCCTCAACTTCAACATGGAGCTGCGCTGGGACGGCGTACCGTCACTGGCACTGGCGCTGGAGATGCTCCGCGAGCAGGCTCGGCGCACACCACCACCCCAGTGGGTGCGTGTCATAGGGGGGTGGACGGAGTTTCAATTCGCCGAGCGACGCCTGCCGACCCTGGACGAGATCAATGCCGTATCGCCGGACACCCCTGTATTTATCCTGCATCTGTATGACCGGGCCTTTGTCAACAGGGCGGCGCTGCGGGCCTTGGGCTATACCCGCGAGACACCCGATCCGCCGGGTGGGGAGATTCAGCGTGACAAGGCCGGCCATCCGACCGGGCTGCTGATTGCCAAACCGAATGCCATGCTCCTCTACGCCAGCCTGGCCAAGGGACCAAGGCTTGACTTCGAGGATCAGGTCAATTCTACCCGGCATTTCATGCGTGAACTGAACCGGTTGGGCATCACCAGCTGCATTGATGCCGGCGGCGGTTTTCAGAACTATCCGGATGATTACCGGGTGGTAGAGGAGTTGGCCGCCAAGGATGAATTGACCCTGCGTATCGCCTACAACCTCTTCACCCAGCACCCCAAAGCGGAGTACGACGATTTTGCCGGATGGACAGAAATGACCTCGCCCGGCAGAGGCAATGACGTCTATAAAATGAATGGCGCCGGCGAGATGCTGGTCTTCTCCGCAGCCGATTTCGAGGATTTCCTGGAACCGCGCCCCGAGCTGCAGACGGTGATGGAGGCCGAATTGAAAAAGGTGCTGGGACTGCTGGTGGAAAAACGCTGGCCGTTCCGTCTGCACGCCACCTACGATGAATCCATCTCACGCTTCCTGGATGTATTCGAGGGCATCAATCGTGAAATTCCTTTCAATGGCCTGCGCTGGTTCTTTGACCATGCCGAGACCATTTCGGAGCAGAGCATGGAGCGGGTAAAGGCACTGGGCGGCGGCATCGCCATCCAGGACCGTATGGCCTTTCAGGGGGAATATTTCGTGGATCGCTATGGCGCCGAGGCGGCCCGGCGAACACCGCCCGTGGCACGCATGCTGAATCTGGGTATCCCGGTTGGCGTTGGTACGGACGCTACCAGGGTGTCAAGCTATAACCCCTGGGTATCGCTCTACTGGCTGGTGGCGGGCAAAACCGTGGGCGGGCTGTCCCTGTTCGATGAGAGCAACCGCCTCGACCGGACCACGGCCCTGCGACTCTATACCCAGGGGAGCGCATGGTTCTCGGGCGACGAGGACAAAAAAGGGCGGATCACGGCAGGACAACTGGCTGACCTGGCGGTGTTGTCGGCCGACTATTTTACTGTGCCGGAAGAGGAAATCCGCGGGATCGAGTCGCTCCTGACCATCATGGGGGGACGGGTGGTGCATGGCAGCGGTGACTACGGCAGCCTGGCGCCACCACTGCCGCCGGTGTCTCCTAAGTGGTCACCGGGCGGGGTTTATGGCGGTGCTTGTCACCGTAAATTTGGGATCACTTCTGATCCGCCACTTTCATCGAGCTGTTCCTGCAGCAATCCGCTGAAGCAGCATACCCGCATGGTGTTGGGCGAACGAGCTGTTTGGGGGATCGGTTGCACCTGCTTTGCCTTCTGATACAATTAAACAATGCAATTCACAGCAGAAGGGAGCTCCGCCATGACCACTCGCCGCATCGCAAAGATATTCAAGAGCCGCCTCACCATCGAAGGAGCCGGGGTGCACCTGAAACGGGCCTTCGGTTACTCACAGGTTCCCCAGTTCGACCCGTTCCTGATGCTGGACGACTTCCATACCTCCAACCCGGACGAATATCTGGCCGGATTCCCTTGGCATCCCCACCGGGGCATCGAAACCATCACCTATGTGCTGGAGGGGCTGGTGGAGCATGGCGACAGCATGGGCAACAAGGGGGCCATCGGAGCCGGGGATGTGCAGTGGATGACCGCCGGCAGCGGCATCATTCACCAGGAGATGCCGCAGTTGAGCCCTACTGGTACCATGTGGGGATTCCAGCTCTGGGCCAATCTGCCGGCCAGCCAAAAGATGATGGCGCCCCGCTACCGGGACGTCAAGGCGGCCGATATCCCGGAAGTAAAACTTGAGAACGGTGTGACGGTCAAGGTCATCGCCGGTGAGGTGGCGGGTGTCAAGGGGCCGGTGGGGGACATCGTGATCGAGCCGGAAATGCTGGACATCAGTCTGCCGGCCGGGACCGTGTTTTGTCACCCCCTGTCGGCCGGCCATACCGCCTTTGCCTATGTTCTGGCAGGAGAGGGCTACTTTGATGATCATCGGGATGCATACGCTTATGAGATGGTCGGTCATGGTTGGTCGGACACCGAGCGTTGCTGTGCCTGTGCGGCTGAAACCGTGGTGTTGTTTGAACATGCCGGCGATGAGATCAAGGTAACAACGACAGACAAGCCGCTGCGCTTCCTGTTTGTTTCCGGAAAGCCGCTGGGCGAACCGGTGGCTTGGTACGGCCCGATTGTGATGAATACCCAGGAGGAGTTGAAGACTGCCTTTGAGGAATACCAGCGGGGGACGTTCGTCAAATGAGTCCCCGCTCTGACCGAACTAAAGTCACCGGTCGGCAGAAAGGAGTTGAGCATTATGAATGCAACCATAACTGTGACTGAGCTGCAGCAGTTGATCGCGAGCGGTTCCGTCTATCTGATAGATGTCCTGCTGCCTGAAGATTTTGCCTGTCGGCATATCGCCGGCGCCGGAAATGCCTGTGTCTACGAGATGGTCTTTCTGGAGCGGGTCGCGGAGTGCGTGCCGGACCGGGACAAGGCAGTTGTTGTCTATGATGACAGCGGCACGACTCTGGCCGCCAGTACCGCCAGAGAAAAACTGGAACGTGCCGGTTACCGCAATGTGGCGATTCTGGAAGGAGGACTGCAGGCTTGGCGGGCGGCCGGTTTTGAAGTCAAGTCTAGCGCGCCAGTCCAGTTGCCGGGTTCGGTTCGTGACGTCGTCTATCATGTAGATGCGGAAAAGAGTGTTGTCGAGTGGAGCGGTCGCAATATCAATAACCGCCACCATGGCCGGATCGCCATTTCCGGTGGCGAAGTCGTAATGGCGAATGGACGCCCGGTATCGGGCAGTTTTGTACTCGATATGAACACGGTAACCAACATTGATCTTCAGGATGAAGGTTGGCGCAGCCTGCTGCTCAGGCACCTTAAATCCGAGGATTTCTTCGACGTGGAACGCTATCCCACGGCAACTTTCCAGTTGAGTGGTGCAGCGGCAATAGCAGGAACCACTCTCGGAAAACCGAATATGGAAATCGCCGGCTCGTTGATTATCAAGGAAACCTCTCGTTCAATCAGTTTCCCGGCCATCGTCGCAGCGCAGGAGGACGGGGCTCTCAAGGCCCAGGCCGCATTTGATCTCGATCGTACGCTATGGAACGTCTGCTACGGTTCGGGCAGACTGTACGAACGGCTCGGCATGCATCTGGTGAATGATCTGATCAGTATCGAACTGTTTATCGTTGCAGGATAAGCAGTATCTGCTGGAAAGCAGGATTTGAAACCTGCTTGATATATTTGGTTACTTTTGATGGATGACTGAGTTCGTGGTCGGCGGTGTAAGCAATTTGCGTTAAGCAGTGAACGTTATTTTTTTATATCCAGTCATTTTTATTTTGACAATCTGGAATTGGCTGTGATAGAAAGCGAGTCCCTTTTGAGCGGAGAGATTGTTCGAGAGGGGCTCGAAGAAAAGAGCCGCTGTCTGAAGAAATTTGTTGACAGG
>JACMKN010000166.1 GCA_014380135.1 Deltaproteobacteria bacterium | reverse complement strand
TAGGCGGCAAGGAGAGTGACGACGAAGGCGTACAATCAGTACGTTGAGGAGTCACCGACGCAGCCAACAACGTAATCGTTTGATTGCGACTTGGTATGACAAGGAGGCCGGCATGAGTAGTGACAAGCGCATCACCCTGCAGCAAGCCGCCGAGATCATCAAGGACGGATCCAGCCTCACCTTTTCCGGCTTCACGATCTGGCGCCGCCCGATGGCGATCATCTTCGAGTTGATCCGCCAGCATCGCAGGTGGCTGCACCTGATCGAGGTCAACGGCGGCTCCCAGACCGAATTCCTGGTGGGCGCCGGCTGCGTCGATATCTGGGAATCATGCTGGGTCGGGCACGAACTGTACGGCAAGTACGGCGCCAACCTGTCGCGCAAGGTGGCCAACAAGGAGATCATCGTCGAGGATTACAGCCATGCCGAGATGATGTTCCGCTTCGCGGCCGCCGCCAACGGGTCCCCCTATGCCGTCACCCAGACAGCGCTGGGGACCGACCTTCACAATCCGGAGTACGACATGCTCGGCCGGGCCGGCCTGCGGGACGGCAAGCGCATCGCCGCCCACAAGTACCTGTTCACCGAAGATCCCTTTTTCGGGGCCGGCTCGCAGGTGCTGGTTCCGGCCGCCAAGGTTGATATCGCGGTGCTGTGTGTCCAGCAGGTCGGGGAAGAGGGCACCGTGCGGGTCAACGGCCAGTATTATTCCGATCCGGAGGTGGCCCGGGCGGCTGACATCACGATCGTGATGGCCGAGGAGATCGTGCCGGAGGAGTATCTGCGGCGCAACGCCGACCAGAACACGATTGCAAGCTTCGAGGTCAATCACATCCTGGAGTGCCCCTTCGGAGCCCATCCGACCGGCATGTTCGGCCGCTATGACGTGGATGGCTACTTCCTGAAGGATTTTTACGGCATGACCCGCACCCAGGAGGGATTCGACGACTTCGCCAAAGAATGGATTCATGGCCTGGATCATATCAGTTACCTGGAAAAACTGGGCTGGCCGCGCATGCTGAAGCTCAAGGCCAATACGGCGCTCAATTACAGCGTTCGCGAGAAGGGGGGTAAGTGACCATGGCAACCGAATATGCGACTCCTGAAGAATACGGGCTGGCCGACCTGATGTGCTGTGCCGCTTCACGCGAGGTGCAGGACAACGAGGTCGTCTTTGCCGGCACCGGCCTGCCGATGGTGGCGATCATGCTGGCCCAGAAGACCCATGCCCCCAACCTGAAACTGATCTTTGAGGCCGGCACGCTGGATGGCCGTCCTCCCGAAATCCCCACCTCGGTCGGCGATGCCCGCTGCGAGATGGGCGCTTCCCGTTCCTCCGGGCTCTACGACGCCTTCAGCATCGCCCAGCGCGGCTATGTCGATCTGGGCTTTCTGGGGGGGGCCGAGGTGGACGAGTACGGCAATGTCAACACCACCTGCATCGGCGATTATCTGAATCCGGAGCTGCGCCTGACCGGCAGCGGCGGCAACCCGGACATCAACTCCTTTGCCAGACGGACGGTCTTCATCATGGCTCACGAGAAGCGGCGCTTCACCCCCCAGGTCAGCTACATCACCAGCCCAGGCTGGCGGGTCAAGAAGTGGCCGGGCGGGGAGCTGGTCCACCGGCGTGAACTGTACGGCGCGGCTTTTCGGGGCGGCCCCTCGGCGGTCATCAGCACGGCCGGTGTCTTCCGCTTCGACGAGCAGAGCGGCCGGATGTATCTGGACACCTGCCACCCCGGCAAAACTGCCGAGGAAATCCGGGACCTGTGCCACTTCGAGCTCGACATATCGCGCGTTCAGGGCGAAACATCGCCGCCAACCCGGGATGAACTGTATATCATTCATGACGTGCTGGATCCGGAGCAGATCTTCGTTCCAAAGGTGAAAAAGGGGTAGAAAATGGCGGTATTGAATGCCATGGAGGATTTCCAGAGGGATATCAGCTACCACGTGCTGAAGCGCGATGACGGCCTGATTGGGCTGTCAGCCAGGCTGAATGATCGCTACCACGATATCCGCGTGGAGGTGCTGGTTGATTTCGAGACCCTGGCGGTGACGTCCGCCGGGGTGGATTTTGTCAGGTTCCCTTCCCGGAACTGTCCCAACGTGGCCGAGCGCATGAACGATCTGGTCGGATTTGTCATCGGCAGGGGACTCAACCGCAAACTGCTGGAGATTTTCGGCGGCGGCGAGGGGTGCGGTAACCTGCGGGTGCTGCTGCTGGGACTGCTGCCGCTGGCGATGAACGTCAAGGCGGCGGCCGGTTTCAGTGATGAGCAGGAAATGCTTGATTCGATCCGGGAGCGGCTGCAGGGGAGCTGCGCGGGGTATGTCAAGTCGAAG
>JACMKN010000165.1 GCA_014380135.1 Deltaproteobacteria bacterium | reverse complement strand
TGCCGGTATGCAACTGCATCAAGCCTTCGATGTCTCCACGGTCAACGGCCATACGGGCAGGACTGTTGGCAATGGCCTGTATCTTCAACCCAATCAGATCTTCCGGTTGTATTACCGGTACTCGTACGTGACCGTCAAAAATCTCCTTGAGCTCCAGACGTTCCAGCATTGACATTGAGGCAGGTCTGAATGCGTGCAGAAAATCGATTTCACCGAGATTGACGTCGTCGGAATCGAACTGGGTTACATTGTCGGAGGAGTGTATGCATCTATAACCAAGAGATTCGGCAATATTCCGTACTGTTGTCATGTCTTCACGCCGCACCAGAAAATCCAAATCAACCGTGGCGCGTGGGAGTCCCCACAAGCTGACGGCATAGCCGCCGATAAGGCCATAAAGAACACCTTTTCCCTCAAAGGCCGTGGTCAGTTTTTCCGTGACGGATTTAAAATCCATTGTTTCTTTCCCCACTGCGTTTATTCCAGTTATGTCGTTTTGCAGGTTTGTGCTCATTTTGCAGAGTTTTTATTGTCGATTGAAATTATCGATTGCTGATCAATACCCGTCGCCCGGATTGCTGTAGGAACATCGCTTAGGGTCGCGTCTCCAAATATCAAATGTGAAGAATGGAGTCGTGGCACTTGTCACTCACACTATCCCTTTTCTCCTTTTGCCAACAAGTTTTTCCCCCGTTTCGTCAAGCAGTACTTCTGCAACCGACTGGTGGGTTTGCCGGGTACGGTCATTTCCAACAGGTCCAGTCCCAGCGCAGGCAACAGATAGGCGCTTCTGAAATGCTCTTCGTGCCTCAATCCCAGAAGCTCCATCAGCTCTTTTCTGCTTTTGGGCTCATGGCATAACGACATCAACCGCATGACTTCCCCGGTGACTTCCCCGGTGACTTCCCCGGTGACTGGCGCAACATTCTTAAACATGGTCACCATAAAACCGTCGCTGATTTCCTGGAACTTCGGTTCCGGTAGCCCGTATTCCCTTAGGCCTTGTATGATCCGCCCGATTCCTGAACCGTATTTCTCCACCAGCCCCACTTCCTTGAACATGTCGGCTATCTTGCGATTGCGAAGGGTAGAGCGGTAATCTCCGCGGAGAAGCTTTTCGATGGTCAGCCCCGTTGGCAGTTTGCCGGGATTGTAGATTTCTATCCGGTTGTCAAATATCTTGACGATGGTGTCGGACGAACTGGCGTAATCCCGGTGAATGACGGCATTCAGCACGATCTCGCGGACGGCGTCCAGAGGGTAATCCCAGCGTTCTTCACGTTGGGGATTGCCTGTGATGATGTAGGCTCGGTTGATGTGTTTTTTGATGAATTCCATCACGCCGGTAACTTCAGCGAACAGGTCGGTTCTGAGTCGGCTACCGTCTTTGATGATGGTTTCGGTCTGGAAACGTCCCAGTTCTATGGCACTCAGACTTGATTCACCCGACATGAAGAGAAAAAATGCGGCACGGCAAATTTTCCCCTCGCGGAGCAGCTCATATTTTTGCAAGACGGTCAGCGGGTCATCTGTGATAGGAACGCTGCGAACCAGATTGGCCATTTCGATGAACTTTTGTACCTTGTCGAGGGAGATGTCCTGTTCGCTGTGATGATCGTCGAGATAGTAGTCCCAACTGGTATTGCAGGTCTGAAGGTGAAGGTTGACTACCTCGGAGACGGTGAGTTGATGATTGGCGTTCCTTACACGGCGGTAGTAGCGCCCCTTGCAGGCGACTGGTTTGATTGGATATTCAGAGACATCAAGCGCAACAACAGTTTTTCCCATGACTTCAAGACTCTCAACGTCGGGTATGACACAGTTGGAGGTGCTCATCTTGATCTGGTTGATCCAGTTTTGAATGGACTCCTTGGAAAGAGTAGTTCCTTTGATAATGCCGGAATCAGTTACGCCGACAAAGACCGTACCCCCTTTGGTATTGGCAAAAGCAGAAAGTGTCTCAATGGCTTCTTTGTCAAAACTGGTTTTGAATTCTACCGTTTCGGACTCGCCAGTTTCGAGCGCGACTAATAATTGTGAGGTGTTCAGCGGCATTTAATTCTCCAGGGTGACTGGACGATTTTAAGTTTAAATCTCTCAGCGATTGCTGATCAGCACCCGCCGCCCGGATTCCATAACGATCCTGGCCTGCGGTTTCAGTTGTGGCGAAAGGCTTTCAAATTCCCGTTTTTTTAGGATCAGCAGGACATGATCGTGCCCGCCCCACATCCGCAGCAGTGCATCCCGGTCAGGAAACCAGGTCGATTGGTCACCCTGTTGGCTGCCGAAGGTCAGTTCATCCGGGTTGCCGGTTACCAGCACACGTTGTCCCGTATACCAGGATACGCCCTGCATCGGCCCGAAGGTGACGATGCGGCTGTCCGGGCGGGCCAGTTCGCGGACTTTCAGCGCCAGGTCGCGCGGAGATTCACTACTGGCGATGTTCCCCATTATCAGGCGCGGAATCAGGATTTCAAGCAGAAAGGAAGCCAGGCAGAGTACTGTCACGATCCTGACCGGATTCCGTCCGGCCGAGAAGAGCAAGACGATCCCCTGTAGCAGGAACAGGGCTCCGATCGCCAATCCGGCCGCCGTTGAGACCGCCGGGGCATGGGTGATAAACTGCTTCAGCGGAGCCGTCAGAGA
>JACMKN010000020.1 GCA_014380135.1 Deltaproteobacteria bacterium | reverse complement strand
CCGTTTTTGACCGTGCGGCCATAGAGCGGAAAGAGGGTGTAGTGGTATTCGTCGCGCCAGAAGCGCTGATAGATGTCGCCCTGGATCGGGAAGAACGAGCGGTAGGGGCCGTATTTTTCCGATTCTCCGCTGATGTAGAACGGGAAGAGCATGGAATCGTGTTTTTCCTCGGCGGTGCCGGCCCGGCTGACATGCTTCTGGTAGAGCTTCAGAATCTGGGTGGAGGAATCGCCGCCGCCGGACGAGGTAGATGCCAGCGGATAGAGGATGTCGCTGTCGTCGGACTCCTTGTCGGACTGGTTGAAAAACAGCGGCCGGAGCGCCGTTCTGGTAACATCGCCGGAGTGTTCGCGCTTGAAGAGCGGACCCAGGATCGAGAGGTTGCTGTAGCCGGTGGCCGGATTGCTGCGGTAGTCAAACAGCGGCCAGAGGGTTGTGACGGTGCCTTCTTCGGCTGCTGCGGCCGGGGCTGCGGCTGCGGCCAGCAATATGAACACGGCAACGCGGGCGGTAAATCTCCTCATCCGGACTCCTTTTGATCAATAAATCAACAGCGGCATTATTCCCCATCGACCAGTGTGAGTCAATCGCGAATGGCTCGGCAGGCTACGGTAACTGCAATCAGATTTGATCCGCGTTCTATTGCCTTTGTTTTTTCCCGCTTTACAGCTATAAGAGGTTTTTGTTTCATTTCTGCCTTTTATCGAGAGTTCAATGACCAACACGCACTCCTACAATCGCCGGCGCTGGGCGCTCTTTGCCGTACTGGCGCTGATGTACATACTGGTCTATTTCTACCGGGTCTCGCTGGCGGTGGTGGCGGGCGACATCTCCCGCGAACTGCATCTGACCCCGCAGCAGCTGGGTTCGCTCTCCGGAATCCTTTTCTATGTCTACGCCGTGGCCCAGCTGCCGCTGGGGCCAATGATCGACCGGCTGGGGAGCCGGCTGGTGATCAGCGGCTGCGGGCTTCTGACCACGGCCGGCGGCCTGCTCTTCTCCCAGGCTGACACCCTGGCCGTTGCCATGGCGGCCCGCGTGCTGATCGGCATCGGCACCGCCTCGGTGTTGATGGCGACCTTCACCGTTTTCAGCCACTGGTACAGCAAGCGGGAGTTCGGGCGGGTTTCCGGCTTCATGGTGGCGGTCGGCAACCTGGGGAGCCTGGCTGCCACCGCGCCGCTGGCGCTGGCGGTGGGCGCCTTCGGCTGGCGCATGTCGTTTCTGGTGATCGGAGTGGTTCAGGCGCTGGTGACGGTGCTGGTTTTCAGCAGGGTGCAGGACCGGCCGGCGGAACATGCTGCAGCGCAGCTGGAGGAGAATCCGAAGAGCGGCATGCTGGCCGCCTGGGGCGAGATCTTCGGCAGTCGTGACTTCTGGCTGCTGGGGATCATCTCGTTTTTCTGGTATGGAAATTATCTGGCGCTGCAGGGCTTGTGGGGCGGGCCGTATCTGATGGAGGTGCTGCATCTCTCCCGCGAAGCCACCGGAAACATGCTGATGTTCACCTCACTCGGTTTCATAGCTGGAAGCATGGTCAGCGATACGGTTGCCCGGCGTTTCTTCCACTCTTACAAAAAGACTCTTCTGGCTGGGCAGTCGCTGATGGTACTGCTGATGTCGGCTTTTCTGGGGTGGGCGGAGATGATCCCGCCAGCGCTGCTGGCGGCGGTCTTCTTTGCGGTCGGCCTGGCGGTTTCCAGCGGGGTCATGATCTACCCGATCATCCGCTCCATGTTCCCGGTGAGGATCGTCGGAACCGCCCTGACGTCGCTGAACTTTTTCGTTCTGATGGGAGCCGCTGTAACCCAGCAGGCCATGGGAATCATAGTCGGTTCATCCGGCAATGCAGCCGGTGCCATGTCGGCGGAGGCCTTTCATGCCGCTTTTCTGCTTCCGGTAGCGGGGCTGATCATAGCGACAGTGTTGTACGCCTTTGCCAGGGATTTCGGGCAGCAGAGTTGAATCACTCCTCGCACAACCAGCAAATTACTCCAGATCTTCCCCCACCTCTTCCATTTCGCGCGTCAGCTCGGCCAGCCCGGCATCCTTGCGTCTGAAAAAGATTACCAGCCAGTAACAGGCGGCATAGCCGGCCAGTGCGGCAAAAAAACCGATCACCGAACTTCCCAGCAGCAGCGACGAAGCATATACCTTGAGACTGCTCCATTCCAGGTTTGTCACCCGGAACTCCAGCGGCTTGTTTCCCAGCATGAACTCGCCCAGTTTGTAGCTGGCCGCCAGGGCCGGAAAGACCGTCAGCGGGGTGTTGATCCAGGCTCCGGTGATGCAGGTCAGCTTGTTGAGGCGGAAGATAAAGGCAAATGCAATAGCCAGCGGTGTATGCAGGCCGAAAAAGGGGGTGAAACTGATGAACGTGCCCACTGCAAAGCCGGCGGCAATGTGACCGGGATGGGCATCCAGCGAAAGGATTTTTTTGAATTGCCGCTTCAGTTTATCAGTATTGATCACGTTTGCCTCGATTACAGGCAACTCTAAGGTTTTGGGTGGCGTTTTGTCAATTGAATAGACTTCACGTGAGCCCTGCATTCTGCTATAAATCCATATATCCGGGGTTCATCAGCAAGAGGAACTGCCTTGAAAAAACCTGCCAATAACATCTGCGAAAGGAATTGAACTAATGAGTAAAGCAACCATCGGCGTAATCGGCGGCAGCGGACTGTACGACATGGAAGGGTTGGAGCAGGTTGAGCGGGTCAGTGTCGCAACGCCCTTCGGCGATCCATCAGACGAATATGTGACCGGCCTTCTGAACGGCGTGAAAATGGTGTTTCTGCCGCGGCACGGACGTGGGCACCGCCTGCTGCCGTCGGAGGTAAATTACCGCGCCAACATCTATGGCATGAAGACGTTGGGAGTCGAGCAGATCATCTCGGTTTCGGCCGTCGGCAGCCTGAAGGATGCCATCGCTCCCGGCCATATCGTGATCCCGGACCAGTTCATCGACCGTACCAAGGGCATCCGGCGCGACACCTTCTTCGGTGACGGAATAGTGGCGCATGCCGGCTTTGCCGATCCGGTCTGTCATCCCCTGTCCGAGACGCTCTATGCTGCGGCGCTCAAGGCCGGGGCTACCGTCCACAAAGGGGGCAGCTACATCTGCATGGAAGGGCCGGCCTTCTCCACCCGGGCCGAATCCTTTTCGTACCTGGCGCTGGGAGCTTCCGTGATCGGCATGACCAACCTGACCGAGGCCAAGCTGGCCCGGGAGGCCGAGATCTGCTACGGCATCATCGCCCTTTCCACCGACTACGACTGCTGGCACGATTCGCACGACGACGTAACCGTCGAGGCGATCATCCGGATCATCCACCAGAACGTGGCCATGGCCAAGAACATCATCCGCCAGGCGGTGGCGGAAATCGGCGGTCAGCGGAGCTGCCCCTGCGCCAGCGCCATGCAGTTTGCCATCATCACCGACCGCTCGGTCATTCCCGAGGCGACCAGGCAGAAGCTGGAGCCGATTGTCGGCAAGTATCTGTAGCAGGCAAGCTTTTAAAGACAGAGGACAAACAGTCGGGGGAGAAATGTATGGCCGCGCGAATTCAGGATTCGTCACGCAGTGAAATCATACGGATCGTAGCCACATACTCCCTGGTTGGAGCTCTCTGGATCTACCTTTCGGATACGCTTCTGGGATGGCTGCTGCGTGATCCGGCCTTAATTACCCGCCTTTCGATGTTCAAAGGACTGCTGTTCATAGCACTGACCGCAACACTGCTCTACGTTCTGATCAGCCGCTACATTAACAGGATCGTCGAGCAGACCAACGAAAGCAGCCGGGTGCAGCAGGAGTTGGCCCGTCAGAAGGCGCTTTTGGACAACGTCATCGAAGGGACCAGCGATGCCGTTTATGTCAAGGACCCTCACGGCCGTTATCTGCTGGCCAATTCAGCGGTGGCCGGATTTGTCGGAAAGCCGGTAGAGGAGATCATCGGCCGGGACGATACCACCCTTTTTGCCGCTGATGATGCGCAAGCCATCATGGCACAGGATCGCTGGGTCATGAGTCAGGCCGCCCCGCAAACCTATGAGGAACATGTGGCCACTCCCCATGGTGAACGTTATTTTCTGGCCACCAAGGGGGCAATACGTTCTGAAGACGGCCATGTGACCGCCCTGTTCGGCATCGCCCGCGACATAACCGAACGCAAACTGATCGAGGAAACCCTGTTGTTTCTGCTGCAGAGCGGTTCTCTCGAATCAGGTGAAAGTTTTTTCGAGCTGTTG
>JACMKN010000019.1 GCA_014380135.1 Deltaproteobacteria bacterium | reverse complement strand
GGTTCTCGTCATTGAATATTTTACCAGGGTTGCAGTAGTGGGCCGCGAAGGCGTCACAGGAAAAGAGGATATTTTCTTCCTCCAGGCGTGTGAACATCGTGTCGGGCCAGTGCAGAAACGGGGCGATGATGAAGCGCAACGTGCGGCCTCCCAGGTCGATTGTGTCACCATCCTTGACGGTCTGGCAGTTGAACGGCTTGTGCAGAAGGTTGCCGAGGAAATTTTTGGCGGTAGCGCTGCAGACCACCGTGGCCTGGGGCGCCTGCTCCAGCAGGTAGGCCAGCGATCCGGAGTGATCGTGCTCGGTGTGGTTGACGATGATGTAATCGATTTTTTTCGGATCGACCAGCGAGCGGACTTTGTCCATGTATTCGTCAACCCGTTTTTCGTCGACCGTATCGATCAGAACCGTCTTTTCGGTGCCTTTCAGCAGATAGGCGTTATAGGTCGTACCATGTTCGGTGGGGAAAAGGTCATCAAAGGTTCGCAGGTCGGGATCTTCCGATCCGATCCAGTGCAGCCCCGCTTTAATCTCTACAGGTCCCGGCATTTTAAGTCTCCTTTTAATATATGTAATCTGACACTGCAAGCTGGACGACGGCATTGTCAGTCCGGTACATCAAGAAAGCGGGTTGGCAATATATCAGAAATGTCAAATCTTGTACAAGGCGCAATTATTTGATTTTCCGGTTTCAAATCAAGGATGATATCAAGGCGGCGAGGACGAAGGCGACGAAGGTGTACAATCAGTACGTTGAGGAGCCTTCTACGAAGCCAACGAAGATAGCGCCTTGATTTGGAATTGGAATTAGCTGTTGTTTGATCGGGCTGTTTCTGCTACATACTCGAACATGAAAGAAAAAGTCCGTACACGCATAGACATCCTTCGTCCTCTGCTCAAAGATGCCGTGCCCGGCGTCAGAATCGCGGCGGCCCAGGCGATCGAGAAGCTGGAGGGCATCAGCAGCACGGAAGAGATCCTGCACACTCTCAAAACAGGTGATATGGGGGCCAGGATTGGCGCCATCTATGCCTTGGGTGAGATTGGCGGGACAAAGGTACTCCCTCCGCTGATATACTGTGCCGGGCGTCCCGAGGTGGATATTCGCTCGGCTGCGGTGGAGGTGCTTGGCCGTTTGGGGCTTCCGGCAGCGTCGCCGGTGCTGGTTGAACGGCTGGAGGATCAGCACGGGGCTGTCCAGGCCCGGGCGATATCGGCTTTGAGCCATTTTACGGCATCTCCGGATGTGCTTCAAAAACTTCGCAGGTTTCTTGATTCAAATGACGGTGCTCTGGAAGCAGAGGCGGCCATTACCCTGGCGACTCTCAGAGACCTGGACTCGCTGGATAGTATGATTTCTCTGCTCTCGTCCAATTATGCATCAACCCGTCAGGCCGCTGCCGTTGCGCTCAGTCTGATGCCGCTTCAATAGTTTCCGCCGGCGATCAAGCGTCCGATATCAATGTTTTTCAACAAAGGATCTACCACGGCAACGATACTGGCGTAGCGTGTCCCGTCGCGCTCGACAAGCGATTGCTCCCGCGGCGTCCCGAGTCGCCCCCCTTCGCCGTCTATCAGAACTCGTACGATCGGTGAATCTTCATCCAGAGGATTGGGGCGGTATATAACGGCCACCTCGTTTGTGTCGAGCCGTACCAGAGTCCCCACCGGATAATTTCCCATCATCTCTACAAAACGTCCCAATATGGCCCCATCCAGGATTGTCCCGACAAGTTTCTGCATTTCGTTCAGCGCCACTTTGGGGTTGACCGGATGCTGGTAGACCCTCAGGGTCGTGATCGCATCGTAGGTATCTGCTGTGGCAATGATGTCGACCAACTGGTTGAAAGGGAGCTTGCAGGCCCATTCGGGATACCCGCTGCGGTTGTAGTGCAGGTGGTGACCCAGTACAATCTGGGCAATATGTGGGTCCAGTCCTTCCATCTCGCGGATAATTTTGGACCCAAGTTCGGGATGCTTTTTCATTTCGTCAAACTCTACGCTGGAAAGTTTGCCAGGTTTGTTGAGGATGTCTTTTGAAATCATAGTCTTGCCGATATCATGCAGCTGCCCGGCGATTCCCAGATCCTTGACCGTCATTGCATCCAGACCCAGCGAAGCTCCCAGGGCCATTGCCAGTACCCCGACGTTGACGCAGTGGTTGAATGTATAGTTGTCGTAATCCTTGATCATGGTGAGCCCCAAAAGCGCCCATGGTTCCTGCATGGTGATGCCGACCATGTGGTCAACAACCCTGATGACCGGGGCACTGTTGGGTATGCGTCCCCGTTCTATGTCGCGGCAGATGGTTCTGATTGCGACCAGGGCCTTGTTATAGGTGCCGATGTGGTCGCCTTCAGGCTCTATCTCATCATCCTGTTCAACAAAGCTTTCTTCCCCTTCTTGAACCAGTTGGATATGTGTGATCCCGTTTTCCTGCATTTGTCTGGAGAGCGTACCAAAGTCGATTCCCCGGGCCGGAAACAATTTGATGAAGCTTTGCAGTTCGTCAAAGCTGACATCGGAAAGAATAATGATTCGTCCAATGGATTTCTCGATCATACGGTTTGTCAGGTCGGCAATGGCGGCCGATGGCGATACGAAGAGGTGGTCGTCAAAGAACATGATGCCATCGACCAGTCCCCACGATAATTGAGTGGCCTGGCTGAAGGCGGTGGTAAGCATTTTGTAGAGCTCCATCAGCGGCTGTCTGATGGCGGGGTGTGAGGCCGGATAAAAGGCCATCCCCTTGACAGCACCGGAAAAAAGCGTGATCATTCTCAGGGCGTTCTGTTTGTCAAATACTTCCATCTGGCATACCCCCTGAACGTTCAATCAGTTCGACCGCCTCACCGCAAGCCGCGCCGAGTTCACCCGGACTTGAAGCATACCCCCTGAGCGCCGGCAGCGCCCGGATATCACCCAGTTTACCAAGACATTGCGCGATTGCCACTTTGAAAAGTTTCCAGCGGTTCGAAGCCAGCAGGTGGCGTTCCGTCAGCATTTCAACAAGAAGCGCTGTCACCTGCCTGTCACCGATCGTTGCTATAGCGGCCAAGGCATCCATCTTCAGCGGGAGTGACTTGAGGAACATATCTTTAGCGGAGAGGATTCGAGTGAGCTCGATCAGCGATTTTCTGCTTTTTATTCCCCCCAGCGAGGCCATGGCCTGGGGATATAGCTCCTTGTCGCTTCCGCGCAGAATACCGATCAAGGCCGACTCCGCATCGCGTCCGCCGATTTTGGCCAGGCTGCGGACAGCTTCTTTACGTACACGTATGTCAGTATGATTAAGGCAAGTTACCAAGGCTGGTGTGGCATTGTTACTGGCGATTGATCCAAATATTGCACAAATATTCCTGATGAAGTACCAGCGCTTGTCCCCGATCATTCCCAGAAGTACCGTCACAGCCTCTTCGCCCAGGCTGGAAAGCAGGGTTGCCAGGGTCTTTCTTGCGGTCACGTTGCCGGTGTTTCCCATCTGCTCGGCAGCCAGTTTGATCGCTGAAGGCCCACCGGCACTTATAATCGCCTGCAATGCGATTTTGGTCATACTGTCGGATCGCTCCATTCCATCAAATAAAAAGCGGAGGAATTCGTCACCCATCGAAAGCTGTTCCAGAGCAAACCTGTCAAATTCGCGCATGGATGGGCTGCGCATCTCATCAAAGGCATGTCTGGCCAACAGTTCGACCAGTGGAATAATCGCCGCTAGCTCATGACCGGCTATGAGCATATCCGCACAGCCGATTGCCTGGCGAAGCAGCATGGCATAGATGTTTTCGTCGCTTGTTGTTGCCAGGCGCTCCAGTAGAGCCTGAAGCTGTTGTTCCGGAGGTGCATCATCCGCCTGGGCCGGTTGCTGCTCGAATGGAGTGGCTGGATCGTCACTCCCTTCGGCTTCATCGAGAGCCTGGGGAATTATCCCTGCTGATTCAACCCGGCTGCGCTTTCCAAGTATTACTGACAGATCGAATTCATTGGTCCAGATCGAACGGATACCGTGCTCGGCCATGATATTATCAACACCACCCAATTTCTGGATTGTCTCGGGGGATTGGGTCAGGATTTTCACAAAGTCGAGCAGGTCCTCCTGGAACAGGTCGTGCTGGAAGGTGATTTTCTGGATTCTGCGAATGAAGAGTTCGTACGAGAGAGAGACAGTCAGGCGGGTGGCATCCGTTATCCGTTCACCGTCAGGAAAACTGAAGCCGGTACGACTGCAAGATAGCGAAAGATCGTTGCCGTCAAGAAGCATCAGCATTGCTGAATGTGCATGCTTGATGCTGCCGCGTCGGGTCGGGTGACCCTTCGGATAAAACTTCCACGCACGCAGAGCCCGGTAGACGCTGGCCAGTGCGTCAATAGCGCCCTGATTTGTTGGTGGACGATAGAAATCCATTGCCGTTCCTTGTACAAGAGGAGAAGAGTATGCATAATATACCGAAAAAAATCTTTGTCAAATTATCAGAAGGGGTTGGCACTCCTTGTTGCGGATGGGCTTTGAAACTTTGCGGGGGAATTATGAAAGTTAAAACCGTTTTTACCTGCCAGAAATGTGGCAGCCAATCGCCCAAGTGGCTCGGCAAATGCCCTGACTGCGGGGCATGGAACAGCATGGCCGAGGAAAATGTCGTCAAGATGACCGGTGGGCCACGGGCGATGGGGCAGTCGCGGCCGGTGCCGATCTGTGATGTGCCAGTTCAGGCCGAGCCCCGCAGAGCCACAGGTATCGGTGAGCTCGACCGGGTGCTGGGAGGGGGGATTGTGCCCGGTTCGCTGGTTTTGATCGGAGGAGACCCCGGCATCGGCAAATCCACACTGCTGCTGCAGGCGATGCATCAGTTGGCGGAAGAAGCCGGGCAGGTGCTGTACGTTTCCGGCGAGGAATCGGCTTCCCAGACGCGTCTGCGGGGCGAGCGCCTGGGAGCCTCCAGTAAAAAACTGCTGATCCTGGCTGAAAACTCGCTGGAATCAATTCTGAGTCAGGTCGCCAGTCTCAAGCCTGTGGCGATGGTGGTTGACTCGATCCAGACGGTCTGGACATCAACGCTGGAGTCGGCGCCCGGGAGTGTCAGCCAGGTCCGGGAGTCGGCCGGCAAGTTGATGCTGCTGGCCAAAGGAAGTGATATTCCGATCTTCATTGTGGGTCATGTCACCAAAGACGGCTCGATTGCCGGTCCGCGCGTGCTGGAGCATATGGTCGATACGGTTCTTTATTTTGAAGGGGACGGCAGCCATCCTTTCCGCATTCTGCGGGCGGTCAAGAACCGTTTCGGGTCAACAAATGAAATCGGCGTGTTTGAAATGAAACAGGAAGGTTTGTGCGGTGTTGCCAATCCCTCGGAACTGTTCCTTTCCGAACGGCCGCTGGGGGTGTCAGGCTCGGTCGTGACCACATCACTGGAGGGGAGCCGGCCGTTGCTGGTTGAGCTCCAGGCGCTGGTTACGCCGTCATCCTATGGTATGCCGCGCCGTACCACTATCGGGGTAGATCATAACCGGCTGGCGCTGCTGGTGGCTGTACTGGAGAAAAAGGTCGGGCTGCATATGGCCGGTCAGGATATCTTTCTCAATGCCGCCGGCGGGGCGCGCCTGAATGAACCGGCCGCCGATCTGGCCATGATCATGGCGGTTGCCTCCAGCCATCTTGACAAGGCCGTTCCTCCACAGACGGTTATATTCGGCGAGGTAGGTTTGGCGGGGGAGGTGCGGGCCGTCACCCAGCCGGAGTTGAGGATTGCCGAGGCCGAAAAACTCGGTTTCAAGCGCTGTATCATTCCGGTAGGCAGTCTGAAGCGCATCAAAAAACGCGGAATTCGCCTGGAGGGGGTTGCCACTGTTCAGGATGCGATGAACGTGGTCTTTGAGTCATAAACCGGCTTGAAATGTCGGATAGGGTGTTTGGATGGATTTTATACTTGACTTGTAGCGCATGCTTATTTATATTCCAGAACTCTTTAAAAATTAGATGCGGATGGAGATGGCATATGTACGCAGTTATCAAGACAGGCGGCAAGCAGTACAAGGTGACAGAAGGCGAATTCCTCAAGGTTGAAAAACTTGAAGGTGAAATTGGCGACAACATCGAGTTTGCTGATGTTCTTATGTTGGGCGGCGAAAAGACCGTCGTGGGTGCTCCTCTGGTAGCAGGGGCAAGCGTGACAGCCAGGATTGCCGTGCAGGGTAAGGGCAAAAAAATTCTCGTTTTCAAGTCCAAGCGTCGCAAGGATTCACGCAAAATGCGTGGTCACCGTCAGTTCCAGACGGTTCTCAAGATCGAAAAAATCAGCGCATAGCTTTAATTGAATAAATAATTTTCCCAGGAGATACGGAAATGGCACATAAGAAAGCTGGTGGTAGTTCAAGAAACGGCCGGGACTCGTCCGGACAACGCCTTGGCTGTAAAAAATTCGGTGGTGAGCCGGTAAAGGCCGGCAATATTATCTATCGTCAACGCGGCACCCAGATTCATCCCGGCAACAACGTGGGATGCGGCAGGGACCATACCCTGTTTGCCCTGGTTGAAGGCATCGTTACGTTCGAGCGCATGGGCAAGGATCGTAAAAAAGTATCCGTCTATCCGAACTGATTTTAAACTTCCATAATTTGCTAAAAGCCCGAAAGGATCTCCTTTTGGGCTTTTTTTGTACACACAAACTGTAAACAAACATCGTTATTTAATATTGCTTTGTTGTGAAAATCAGATAGAATCAGTTCTCTAATGAGAGCAAGGTCTCTTCGTCTACTACCCAAGGTGAACATTCAGTTTCGTTCAAAGGTACTCGCCATGTTCAAATCAAGTTTGACCCGTAAAATTGTTCTCATCATCGGCCTGACGCTGTTTGTCGGTTTTGCAGGTCTCGGCATGCTCTCAATTTACCTTGAATATACCTCCACAATTGACCTGCAGAAGAAAAATGCCCGTCAGCTTGCTTCTACCGTTACCCACGACATTATCAACCAGATGATGAAGGGGGATATGAAGGAATTTGCCAATTACGTTGAAGAGATCAAGTCCAAGGGTGGAATTCCCTCAATCCGTCTGTTCAATGCTGAAGGCAAAGAGCGCGGCAGCGGAATTGTCAGTGAAGATATGCGCAGCGCCCTGGCTTCCGGTAATCCAATAGAGTTGGCAGAGAGCAAGGATGGTAAGCATGTTCTCAACCTGGCGCTGCCGCTTGCCAATGAAGAACGCTGCCGGGGTTGCCATAAGGTGGATTCACGCTTTCTGGGAGGAGTTATCCTGACAACCTCGCTTGAAGAGGGTTTCAAGAGTGCCATAAGGTTGACCCTGGTCATGTCGGCGGTGGGTATTATTTTCTTCTTCGCCATGCTGGCGACGCTATACCTGTTTTTTAACCGCACCGTGGTGCAGCAGATATCCGAACTATATAAGCAGTTGGGAGACTTGTCCGGAGGTGAAGGTGATCTGACAAAGGTCCTGCGGATTCGAACTACCTGTGAGATCGGTCGCCTGGGAGATGAGGTCAATAACCTGACGGCAAAGATTCGCGATACATTTTCAGAACTTTATCAGCAGGCCTGCCTGATTGGCTGTAGTGTCTGCGAACTGGCCGATGGCACCGGCAAGGCACTCAAAATGACCCAGGATCAAAAAGATCAGGCTTTCACCGTTGCCGCTTCATCGGAAGAGATGTCCCAAACAATCCAGGATGTTACTGCCAATACGCATCGGGCGGCGATTCTCTCCAGTGCCGTTGACAGCGCTGCCAGCAACGGCATGGAGGTCGTGGGGGAGACGTGGAGTTGCATGCAGCAGATCAGTGAGAGCGTGAACGGGACGCTGGAGACTATTCGCGAACTGGAAGCCTCTTCAATAAAAATCGGTGAAATGGTGGTGCTGATCGAGGATATTGCCGATCAAACAAATCTGTTGGCCCTGAACGCTTCGATTGAGGCGGCCCGGGCCGGCGATGCCGGCAAGGGCTTTGCTGTTGTGGCCAGTGAAGTAAAGGGGCTGGCCGAGAAGACAACCAAATCTACACGGGAAATAGAGCGGGTTGTGGCCGGCATTCAGCAGGCAAGCCGCAAGGCCGCCGCGATGATTGACCATGAAAAAACACTTGTAATGACCGGCCTCAATAAAGCCGAACAAGCCCGATACAGTCTTGAGAACATAAAAAACCATGCCGGCGAGTCACGCTTGATGATAGAGCAGATCGCTACGGCATCCGAGGAACAGAGCGCCACCACCACCCAGATCTCGGAGATGATCCACCTTGTATCCAGAAGCGCCGAGCAGACCTTTGAGATGATGCGTATGACCAACGATGCTTTCGGCACCTTTTCCGAGGTGGTTGAAAATATCTACAGTTCGGTCGGCAAGTTCTCGGTCGGCAATTATCATGACACCGTCAAGTCTTATATCAGAGAGATGGAAGCGCAGCTGCAGGATGCCATAGAAGCCGCCTTCAAGGACAGAAACATGACGGTTGAAAACCTGTTTGACAGAAACTATATTGCGATAGCCAATACCGTCCCCCCAAAATTCACAACTCGTTTCGATACCTTTTTTGACCGGGTCATTTCTCCGATCCAGGAGAAAATAATCGCCAAGGACAGCAAGCTGCTGTTTGCGATCTGTGTCGATAACAATGGCTATTGCCCATGCCATAACCTGCGTTACTCCAGGCCGTTAACCGGAGACCCCGAAGTCGATAAAAACAGTAACCGCACCAAACGTATCTTCAATGATCATACCGGTATCCGTTGCGCACGTAACACGGATGGCTTCCTTCTGCAGACCTATCGTCGCGACACCGGCGAAATATTGAACGACATGTCAAAGCCGCTGATGATCAACAACAGACATTGGGGAGCAATCCGCATCGGCTATCTGGTGCCAAAGTAGCGTCTGGAGCAGGCCGGCGAGTATCTTTGCATTGTCTGCCGGCACGTTGTGAATGAATAAGCTGTAATATAATGCTGTTGTATGATACATAGGTGGAGATTTAGTAACGATAATTGAGGATGGAGCGGCATGAAACATCTGGGAGATATATTAGTTGAAGCTGAGATTATCAGTAAAAAGACACTTGAGCGTGCGCTTGAGCGTCAAAAGTCGGAAAAAAAACGTCTGGGTGTCATACTGGAGGAAATGGGTGTCATTAACGAAGACGAGCTGACCGATGCGCTTTCAAAGCAGTTCAACTTCAAGACCATCAAAAACTTTGTCGGCCATGCCTACTCCCAGGAACTGCTGGATATGCTCCCGTCCGATTTTGCCATGAAGAAACTGGTTTTTCCGCTGAAGCAGAAGGAATCCATGCTGGCGGTGGCAATCAGCGATCCTTTTGACCTGGAAACCATGGAGATGCTGAGCCGTATGACCGGACTTCAGATTATCCCGGTGCTTGCGACCCGTAAAGAAATTCTGGACGCAATTTCTGTACACTATCTCAAAAGCAGTTCCGGTGCGGGAGGTGAAGCGATACTGGTTGCGGAGGATTCCCTGCCGGTTGCAACGGTCATCCAGATGGCGCTCATCAAGGAAGGTTACAAAGTGCTCCTGGCCAGTGACGGACTGGAAGCACTGAAGCTGGCCATGTCGGAACGCCCCAAGCTGATCATTACAGATTCCATTATGCCCCGCATGGATGGTTACGGTTTGTTGCGGGCCATCAAAGCCAACCCGATGACTTCGGAAATACCGGTCATCATGCTGACATCCAAGGCCTCCACCGAAGATGAGCAAAAAGCCCTGGAGTTTGGTTTCAGTGACTTCATTCCAAAGCCGGTTCAACCGATGCGCGTTGTATCCCGTGTCAAACATATCCTGGAGTTGACCAAAAAATACAGACGCTGAATTCTCCCGGTCTTGTGATCCGAAAACCCTCAGCGGCGCCTGCCATGCCCGCCAGTACCGATGGAATTTCTGAAATCCCAGGGTGGCTGAGGATTGGCATCGCGCCATAATCCGGCGCGACGTGAACGCGCCCTGTTTTCCCCACCGATGTACTCCGAAGCATACGCCCCTTGCAGATACTGGCGGTAGGCCCAGGCCATTCCCTCAAAGACCATCTCGCGGTTGATGTCCCGGCCGGCATAGCGGATAACCGCCACGGCGCGCTGGTACTGATCGATGTCGACTATTTCCGCGCTAACCTGCCTTCCCATGATCTTGTACATCAGTGTGCGCCTGGCTATGCTGCCGAAGGGCTGCCCCGGATTATCCGGTTTTTTTGTCTCGGGGGCGTCGATGCCGTACAGGCGCACCTTCAGCCGGCTGTCTTCGCGGGTGGCCAGCAACAGCGTGTCACC
>JACMKN010000164.1 GCA_014380135.1 Deltaproteobacteria bacterium | reverse complement strand
GTTGGAGCTGGCGGAGCAGCATTCGTGGCGGCGCTGACCTGGGCCGAGGCGGCACCTTCACCGGCGCTGTTTACTGCCGTTACGATGTAGTAGTACGTTGTGCCGACGGCAAGGCCGGTCTGGGTGTAGGGTCTTGCGGCATTGGTGATCTTTGCCCCGCTGGTTTTAGTCACGCCGGAGGTGGTGGCGTAATAGATGTTGTATGAAGTGGCGCCGGAAAGCGCCGACCAGGAGATGCTCACCTGATTGGCCCCGCCGGCAGCGCTTACACCGGCTGGAGCAGCAGGTATCGTCACGGCCGGTGCATTGGTGGCAGCAGTGATCTGTGCCGATGCGGCGCTCTGGCCTGCAGCATTTACCGCAGTCACGATATAATAATAGGTGGTGGAAGCGGCCAGCCCGGTCTGAATGTAGGAGTTGGTCGTAGTGGTAATTCTTGTCCCGGCGGTGGTTACGCCCGAAGTTGTTGCCCAGTAGATGTTATACGAGGTGGCGCCGGAAACTGCAGGCCAGGAAAGGGATACCTGGTTGGCGCCGCCGGTGGCTGTTACGCCGGCCGGTCTTGCAGGGACTGCAGGAGGCGCTGGGCTGGTGGTGGCCGTGATCTGGGTTGAAGCGGCACTTTCACCGACGCTGTTGGCGGCCGTGACGATGAAGTAGTAGGTGGTGCCGGCGGAAAGTGCGGTCTTAACGTAGGGGCTGGTTACACCGGCGACTTTCGTTCCGCTGGTTTTGGTTACACCGGTGCTTGTTGACCAGTAAACGTTATACGAGGCTGCTCCTGATACTGCCGGCCAGGTGATGGTCGCCTGGTTGGCGCCGCCAACGGCAGTGACAGCGGTCGGAGCGACGGGTGCAGTCGGGGTCGGTACGACAGCGAGCGTGGTCGCTGCAACCTGGACGGAAGCGGCACCTTCACCGGCGCTGTTTACTGCCGTAACGATGTAGTAGTAGGTTGTACCGGCTGTGAGACTGGCAAGAACTGAAGGACTGGTGGCATTGGTAATCTTGGTGCCGTTAGCCTTGGTTACGCCGCTGGTGGTAGCATAATACACATTATATGACGTAGCTGTGCTGGCAGCAGCCCAGGAGAGTGTTACCTGGTTGGTGCCGCCGGTTGCAATTACGCTGGTTGGTGCGGCAGGTGCAGTCGGTACCGGCGGTGTTGAAGCAGTGCCTGCCGAGACCTGGGCCGAGGCTGCGCTTTCACCGGTGCCGTTAACGGCCGTAATAACGTAGAAGTAGGTGGTTCCGGCGGTCAGGCCGGTCTGGTTATGTGGGCTGGTAACCGAGCTGATTTTTGTGCCGCTGGTACTGGTTACGCCCGACGTGGTTGCATAGTACACGTTATATGAGGTTGCATTGCTGACGGAGGTCCAGGAGAGTGTCACCTGGCCTGTGCCGCCCACGGCGGTCAGGCCGGTCGGAGTTGCGGGAGCGGATGCGGTCGGCGGTAAAGCGCCGTCATCGAAGATACCGTTGGCAATATCGCTGATCTTGCCGGAGAAAATTACAGTTCCTGCTTTCCTGTTGATGATTGACAGAGTACCGTTGGAAACGGTGATTTTCACATTGTCGAACATTTCGTCCAGGTCAAGATGATTGGCAATGTAACGGGACGTGATCGGGTTGCTGTTCTCTGCGTTGTACTGTTTGAGGAGCGGCTGCAGTTTTGCCAGAATGGTCGAGACCGTTTTCGCAAGTTTAGCTCCCGTCCTGTGATTTCTGTCGGAATCCGCTTTTTCAAAAGCATCTGACGAATCATCATCACCATCTTCATCATCAGCGCTGGCTACGATTGCATCAGTGAGCGGGTTGATGTTGGCGGTGCCCGCTTCCTCTGCAAACGAGTTCAACTTATACTCTGTTCCGTCGGCGCTGCCTTTCGCCTGCAGCACAAAAGGCGCTTTCATGCCGGTGACATCAATGGCAAAGGAGCCATCACTACCGATGACCGTGGATTTTTGCTGGGGGGGTGTGGATGAATCCTTCAGGCTTACCTGTCCTGACAGCGGGGCGCCGACAGCGGCGACACCGCTTACGACTTTTGACGAAGTCTCTCCGGTTCCGGAGCCTCCACCGCAAGCGGCAAGCATGAGGCCAAGAGCCATCAGGGAAAGAACCGTTATGGCTGTAACCGATCTTTTCACAAGTTTATTCATCATATCTCCTTTCAGGGCCATTCTGTTGAAGTTGTAGTAATCGTTCCTGGTGGTAATCTCTTTCATGTGCTTTCCTCTATCCACCGGCTTCACTGAAACATGTCAATAGCCGGTCGATGTAGTTGCGATCAAATCCATGGCCCAGCACGGAAAAAATCGCGGTTTGTTCACGTTTACAGATTTCAATGATTTCCGAAATGGGCGCAAAAAAACCGGGTCACCGAAATCTCGCGATATTTCGGCAACCCGGCTGTCTCATGGAGACCCTATAGGCTTTCCGCCCCATCCTCGCGGATGGTTTAGTATTATCGTGTATCACTACCTGATTTTAACTACTATTTGGTCGTAATGGCTCACCTCCTGTATCGAATTTTAAACACAAAAAAGCCGGGGCTTGATATCGTTCTGCGATATTTCGGCGACCCGGCTGTCTCGTTGAGACCCTTAGGCTTTCCGTCCTATCCTCGCGGATAGTTTAGTATTGTCGTGTATCTATGAAAACCGTGAGGTTTCTGTAAAGAATTAACTTTGTTGCTAACTTAACATGTGAAGCTGACAGGAACATGACAGCTAAATTATAATTTACAAAAGTATTTGATGGAGGGATTTTTTAAAAGGGTACAAGCGATGATGAAAGGCATTAATCGAATGGAAAAGCGAGAACGAAAGCCGTCCCCTGGTATGGCCCATCACGGGATAAATCGCGGCTTGTTCACGTTTGCAGATTTCAATGATTTCCGGAAATGGGCGCAAAATAGCTGGGTCACCGAAATCTCGTGATATTTCGGCAACCCGGCTGTCTCCTGGAGACCCTATAGTGATTGCAGTCAGGTATCGATAGATCAAAATCTCTCAGGACAGACTCCTGAATCTCCTCAAAGGCCGATATTATTGCTTTGACGATGGTTCTTTCAGGGTGGTATGGTTTCGCCGAAACGGCAATGTCCGGACCCGAAGCGGCGTGACGACCCGGCAGTATCGAAGACACCATACGAAAGAGGAGCATTTTTCCGGATGGCCCAGCATTCCGCACAACTCATCGCCTGCCACTACTGCGACCTGCTCCAACGGGAGATTCCCCTCAAAAAGGGGCGCTCGGCCAGCTGCAGCCGTTGCGGAGCGGTGCTTTACCGAAACGCCACCGACAGCATTGACCGAACGCTGGCCTACACTCTGGCAGCCGCCGTGCTGCTCGTGATTGCCAATGTGTTTCCCATTTTCGCGATCGAGGTCCAGGAGTCAAGCAGCGCTATCAACCTTTTTGGTGCTGTGCGTTCCCTTTGGGAACAGCAGATGCAAATTATCTCGCTGCTTGTTTTTCTGACCACCATTCTCATTCCGGCCCTGGAACTCATAACGATGATCTGGCTTCTGCTACCGCTTAAATTCCGGCGAGTCCCCGTCGGGCACACCTTCATTCTGCGCATGATGCGGATTGTCAAACCTTGGGGCATGGTCGAGGTGCTCTTGCTCGGCATGCTGGTTTCGCTGGTTAAGCTCACCAGCTCGTTCAAAGTTATCCCCGGTGTCGCCCTCTGGTCTTTCGGGGGACTGACCCTGCTGCTGGCTGCCGTCGCCGCATCGTTTAGCGTCCGTGATGTCTGGGTCCGACTTGACAGAAAACCGGCTGCGGAGGTGGCCGCATGACGGCTATAGCGGAGAGCGCCGCCGGACAGGGGCTTTGCTCCTGTCACGTCTGCAATCTTGTGTCCAGACGGGAGCGGGTTTCGGGTCCGGCACACTGCCCCCGCTGCGGCGCCTCCCTGCATTTCCGCAAGCCCGGCAGCGTGGCGCGCTGCTGGGCGCTGCTCATGGCAGCCTACATCCTTTATGTCCCTGCCAACCTCCTGACGATCATGGAAACCGGTTCTCTTTTCAGCTACCGCAAGGACACCATCATAAGCGGCGTGGTCGAACTCTGGAAAACAGGTTCCTGGGTGATTGCCGTTATCGTATTCATCGCCAGCATCACGATTCCGCTCCTCAAACTGATCTCGCTGACCCTGTTGCTGGTTTCGGTGCAGCGCCGCTCCAGGTGGCGACCCAGGCAGCGCACGCGCCTCTACCGGTTGGTGGAACTGGTCGGTCGCTGGTCGATGCTGGATATTTATGTTGTGACACTCCTGGCCGCACTGGTCCGGTTCGGTGCTGTGGCGACGGTAAAGGCGGGACCGGGTGCGCTGGCCTTTGGCGCCGTCGTGGTGCTGACCATGCTCGCGTCCATGCAATTCGATCCGCGCCTGATCTGGGACCCCCTTCAGAAAGAGAGAAATCCATGACCGACACGCCCCAAAAGCCCGAACTTTCCGATATCCCCGACGCAGTCAGCGAACCGAAACGGCGCTTCTCGGTCCAACTGGTCTGGATCATTCCCATAGTCGCGGCGCTGATCGGCCTTTCGCTGGCGGTCAAGGCCTATGTGGATCGTGGAGAGACCATCACCATCACCTTCACGACCGGCGAGGGGATGGAGGCGGGCAAGACCAAGATCAAGTACAAGGACGTGCAGATCGGCGAGGTCAAGGGGCTTGCCATCGCCGGGGACCGCTCACACGTGGTCGTGACCGCCGAACTGTCGAAGGACGCCAAGGGGCTTCTGGTGAAAGACACCCGCTTCTGGGTGGTTCGCCCCCGGATCTCGGGTGGCAATGTCTCCGGACTCAGCACGCTGATCGGTGGCTCCTACATCGGCGTCGACGCCGGCAGCTCGACCGAAAGCCGGGACGAATTCATCGGTCTCGAGACACAGCCCGCCGTTTCACTGGACGTGCCCGGCTGCCAGTTTGTCCTGCACGCCGCCGCAGTCGGCTCGCTCGACACCTCCTCGCCGATCTTCTATCGTCGCATGCAGGTGGGACAGGTGATCGCCACCGAACTGGACCGGGACGGCAAAGGGGTCACCATAAAGGCCTTCATCCGGGCACCCTTCGACCGGTATGTCAAGACCAACTCCATCTTCTGGCATGCCAGCGGCGTTGACCTGACCCTCGACGCCAGCGGCGTGAAGATCAACACGGAATCCATGGTCTCGATTCTTCTGGGAGGCATCTCATTCCAGACACCCCAGGACCGGCTTGACGCCCCGGCCGCCCGTCCCAACAGCGTCTTCCCCCTGTTTCAAACCAGGGACGAGGCCTTTAAGCACGCGGAGACGGTCGAAAACTACCTGCTCGTGTTCAAGGAATCGGTGCGCGGCCTTTCCGTCGGAGCCCCGGTGGATCTGCGGGGAGTGACCGTGGGCGAGGTGACGAAGATCGACGTGGCTCTGGACCCCAGGAATTCCGAGTTCTCCATCCCGGTCGAGATACAGTTCTATCCGGAGCGCCTGCGTGCGCAGTACCGCAACAGATCGCCGCAGGTTAAGCCACTGGATTCCCGAGCACTGCTCAATGTGCTCGTCGCGAACGGTTTCAGGGCGGAAATAAAAAGCGGGAGTCTGTTGACCGGTCAACTGTTTGTTGCGCTGGATTTCTTTCCCAAGTCAAAGCCTGCGAAAATCGACTGGAGCACGAGTCCGCCCAGGTTTCCCACCGTCCCAGGCTCCATGGACCAGTTGCAGAAGACACTGATGCAGATCGCCCGGAAGTTCGAGAAAATGCCACTGGAGGAGCTGGCCGGCGATGCCAGGAAAACGATTCATTCCCTGGACGCCACCCTGAAGAGCGCGGAGAAGCTGCTGAAGAACGTGGACGATGCGGTCATCCCGGAAGCACGTTCGGCACTTCTGGAGACGCGGCAATCACTGGAGGATGTTCGAAAAACGCTGGGAGAAGTGCGCAAGACCCTGGGCGGAGCGAATCAGGTTCTTGCCGGCGATGCGCCGGTGCAGCTGGATCTGCGCGAGACCCTGCGGGAGGTGTCGCGGGCGGCACAGTCGCTGCGGGTACTGAGTGAATACCTGGAGCAGCACCCGGAATCCTTGATTCGCGGCAAACGGGAGGACAAACCATGAGGCGCAATTTTGTAGCAGGAATGCTGGTCGTCTGCCTGGTCGTCGCTACGACCGGTTGCAGCAGATCACCGCGTGTAACCTTCTATACCCTGGAGCCCGGTGCACAGGTCGAGACGGCTGCCGTAGACACGGCAGTCCCGACAGTTGCCGTCGGACCGGTCACGCTCCCCGATGTGGTAGACCGGCCGCAGCTCGTGATGCGAGTTGCCGCCAACCGGGTGGACATCCTGGAGACGCACCGCTGGGCCGAGCCTCTCAAAAGCGAGATCCCTCGTCTCATTGCGGAGAACCTGAGGAGCCTGCTCGGATCAAGCCGGGTGTCATCCTATCTTCAGCATGCCGGCGCCGATGCGGATTACCGGGTGTTGGTGGACATTCAGCGTTTCGAATCGTCACCGGGTGAGGCCGTCACGGTTGAAGCCCTCTGGTCCCTGCGTCGTGTTGCAGGGGGAGCTCCTGTAACCGGCCGTTCACTGGTGCGCGAGCCTGTGGGAACTGAAGGCTACGATCTTCTGGCGGCAGCCTACGGTCGGGCCCTGCTCTCGGTGAGCCGCGATCTGGCCAGGGCAATCCGGGCCGAAGCAGCCGTGGGGCACTGATCCCGGCGGGCCTTGTTGCGGCAATCGTTTAAAAGCTGTAGTGCTGCTTCACAAGCAAGAAAAAAGAGCTATACTTTTTTCGTTCAAAGCCACGCAGTCCATCAACAGCTGATAAATCGAAAATGGAGGCAGATGATGATTGTTTTCAATGTCAACGGCAAGGAGCGGCGGGTGGATGTCAGCCCGGACACGCCGCTGTTGTGGGTGCTGCGGGAAAAGTTGGGGCTGACCGGCAGCAAGTTCGGCTGCGGCGAGGGGCTGTGCGGTGCCTGCACGGTCCATGTTGACGGCAAGCCTCTGCGCTCGTGCGTCACCCCGGTGGGGGACGTGCAGGGGAAGAGAGTGCTGACCATCGAAGGAATACCTGAGAACCATCCGGTCAAGAAGGCCTGGCTGGCCCAGGAAGTCTCCCAATGCGGCTATTGCCAGCCGGGCCAGATTATGACTGCTGTGGCGCTACTGGAGAAAAAGCCGAAACCGACCGACGCCGACATCGACAGCGCCATGAGCGGTAATCTCTGCCGCTGCGGCACCTACGGCCGCATCCGCCGGGCGATCCATGCCGCCAGCGGAAAGTCGGCGCCGAAGGGAGGTAAGAAATCATGAGCGGGGAAACAAAAATGAGCCGGAGACAGTTCATCAAGAGCAGCGCCCTGGCCGGAGGCGGGCTGCTGCTGGCCTGCCATATCCCTTTCGGCAGTCGTGAGGCACAGGCGGCCGGTGAGGCTGTCTTTGCCCCCAATGCCTTTCTGCGCATCGGGAACGATGAGTCCGTGACGGTTATCGTCAACAAGTCCGAGATGGGGCAGGGGGTCTACACCTCGCTCCCCATGCTGCTGGCCGAGGAGTTGTGCTGTGACTGGAAAATGGTGAGGTTCCAACCATCCCTGGTGGCTGCGGAGTACAACCATACCCAGTTCGGGCCGATCATGGTCACCGGCGGCAGCACCAGCGTCCGTTCCGAGTGGGAGCGTCTTTCCTTGGCCGGGGCTGCAGCCCGGGAGATGCTGATCGCTGCGGCTGCCAGGCAGTGGCAGGTAGACCCGGCCAACTGCCGGGCCGAGAGCGGAAGCGTGCTTGGCCCGGCTGGCAAGCGGCTCAGCTTTGGCAAGCTGGCTGCCAGCGCTGCGAAACTGCCGGTTCCCAGGGAGCCGAAGCTGAAATCCGGCGCCAAGAAACTGCTGGGTAAGCCGCTCCACCGCCTGGACAGCCCGGCCAAGATCAATGGAACGG
>JACMKN010000163.1 GCA_014380135.1 Deltaproteobacteria bacterium | reverse complement strand
GCCGGCATCAATGCAGCTGGTGATGCCCAACCGGTTCAGTTCACGCATGAAATGCCGGGTAGAATTGACCTGATCCTCGAAGTCAAGCCTTGGTCCCTTGGCCAGGCTGGCGTAGAGGATCATGGCATTCGGTTTGGCGATCAGCAGCCCGGTCGGATGGCCGGCCTTGTCGCGCTGAATCTCCCCACCTGGCGGATCGGGTGTCTCCTTCGTGTAACCAAGCGCGCGCAACGCCGCCCTGTTGACAAAGGCCCGGTCGTACAGATGCAGGACAAAGACAGGGGTGTCCGGCGATACGGCATTGATCTCGTCCAGGGTCGGCATGCGTCGTTCGGCGAACTGAAACTCGGTCCAACCACCGATGACCCTTACCCACTGGGGCGGCGGTGTGCGACGGGCCTGTCCGCGGAGCATTTCCAGCGCCAGTGCCAGTGACGGTACGCCGTCCCAGCGCAGCTCCATGTTGAAATTGAGGCCGCCCCGGATGACGTGGATGTGGGAGTCGTTCAGGCCGGGGATGACCCGCCGGCCCTTCAGCTCGATCAGTTGTGTCTTGTCTTGGGCGGTTTTGAGAAGCTCTTCTCCGCCTGTAGCTGTAATAAGTCCACCGGCTATAGCAACAGCCGTGACCTGAGGTTGGAGAGGATCGAGGGTAGTGATCGATCCGTTATGTAAAATCAAATCGGGTGCGTTCATATTTAACCTCCCGCCCGTTCCTTCGGATAGCTGTCATGCGTAATATCATTTCGACTTTCGAAGTGAATGTGAAGGCTTGTCACGCGGTAACCCCCCCGTCGATGGTCAGGCTGGCGCCGGTCACGTAGCCGGCCTCGGGGCCGGCCAGCCAGGCCACCAGCGATGCGATCTCGTCGCCGGTGCCGTATCTGGGTAATGCCAGCACCTGCTGGATCAGCATCCTGGCAAAATCACTGGTGGCCGGGTTCATGTCAGTGTCCACCGGTCCGGGCTGCACGTTATTGATCGTGATGCCGCGCGGGCCCAGGTCGCGAGCCAGCCCTTTGACCAGCCCCACCAGCGCGGCCTTGCTCATGGCATAAACGCCGCCCCCCACGATGGGCATCCGCTCGGCGTTGCAGCTGCCGATGGTGATGACACGCCCGCCCGCCTGCATATGCCTGACCGCGGCCTGGGTGGCAACGAACACGGCGCGCACGTTGACCGCCAGGGTGCGATCAAAATCTTCCAGACGATAGTCGTCCAGGGGTGCGATGATGCCGATGCCGGCGTTGTTGACCAGAATATCGATGCCGCCCAGTTCCTTGACCGTTTGTTCCACCGCGGCAACCACCGCCGTGGCGTCGGCGCTGTCAGCCCGGATCGCCAGGGACTTGACCCCCAACGCCTGCGCCGCCAGCAACGTTTCATTCGCCAGATCCGGATTACTGACATAGGTAAATGCCACGTGGGCACCCTCGCGTGCCAGACGCTTGACGATGGCAGCGCCGATGCCGCGGCTGCCGCCGGTTACCAGGGCCCGCTTGTTTTCAAGTTGATGGCTCATACGGTTCCTCCCTGTTCTCACTGCGTCAGCAGTCAGACGCAAAGCGGTGCTTAATGTCCGGCAGCGCTTCGGCTCGCTGGTGCGCCATGGACCATGGTGTAGGCATATTCAACACCCTGGCCATAGGCCCCGCAGTGTTCCTTCACAATTTTGATGACGTCGTCGTAGGTCTCTTTGCGGGCCCAGTCGCGCTGGTACTCAAGCATGACCTGCAACGCGGTCACCGGCACCACGCCGGCCTGCTCGATGCGCCGCATGGCGGCATTATGCGCAGTCAGTGAAGTCCCTCCCGAGGCATCCTCGACGCCATAGACCTCAAACCCCGCTTTCAGCGCTTCCAGGGCCGGGAAGGCCAGACAGACCTCGGTCCAGAGGGCGGCCATGACCAGTTTTTTTCTTCCGGTAGCCTTTACTGCAGCCACGAATTTCTCGTCTTCCCAGGAGTTCATGCTGCTGCGCTCGATCGGCACCTGGTCAGGGAATAGATCAAGCAGCTGCGGCCACATGTTGCCGGAAAAACCCTTGCTTTCAACTGTGGTCAGGATGGTCGGCACCTTGAAGATTTTGGCGGCTTTGGCAAGCAGAAG
>JACMKN010000018.1 GCA_014380135.1 Deltaproteobacteria bacterium | reverse complement strand
GTCGGAATGCGTATCGACCCGATCGACGGGGTCTGGAGAAAGCATAACGGGGTCGACATATCGATTCCAACCGGCACACCGGTGAGACCGGTAGCGGCTGGAGTGGTCGTATATTGCGGAAGTCGTTCAGGCTACGGCAACACGGTCATCGTCGAGCACGATAACGGTGTCGTCACACTCTATGCCCATAACAGTCGCCTGACAGTGACACAGGGACAATTGGTTTCACCCGGCACAATTCTGGCTTTTTCCGGCTCTACCGGCAGATCAACCGGGCCGCACCTGCACTTTGAGGCATGGCAGTCTGGAAACAATATTACCGCGGCTTTTTTACCCGGCAGCGACATGATAATCCCCAAAGCAACCCTTGTTGCAAAGAATCAGCGAGCCAGCCACTTCCGCAGCGAAACTCTCTCGGACGGTTCGGTCCTGTTTACCAACCTTCCCGCTACGTCTCACTGATGATCGATCAGATCATCAAATATACTGACAAAATGATTGCCGACCGTTCGGCGCTTCCCGGGCAGATCGCCTTCGCCGCCCAGGACGATGTCATAATATCCAGTGGAGACCAATCGCTGTCATCACTGGCAGAGGATATCCTCTCGCGCCTGAATTGCCTGGCGCTGACCGCTGCCCGCCCGGCCCTCCTCTTTGCCGACTTTCTGGTGCAGCGAGCAGACCCTGACCAGCATGAAATTGTTCCCCGCGACACCGAGACCCGCACTTTTCTGCATGACATCCCGTTCCTGCGCCGGTCGGAACTGGGCCCTGATCCGGCCGGAACCATTGCTGAAATATTAGGCAGCCGTAAAGGGATGGTTGTGGAAGGGATCGGAATCATCGCCAATGGGGCGCTGACGGTGGAACAGGCCTACATCAACTGGTCCTCGGTTTTCCACTCCACCTTCATCAAATACCTGGAGGATGTGCTGGACAAGGGTTTCCTTGTGCCGGGAGAGGCCGAGGCATTTGACCATTTCCGCCATCAATGGCTGCTGCCGCTTTCCTCCCAGGGTCTCACATTCCGAACAGGACCACTTTCGGGAAAACCCGACATCCTCGACGAGATCACCCGTGTGGGACGCTACACCGTACAGCGAGGTCTGGTGGATTCCTTCTTCGGCAATATTTCCTATTCCAATGGCGACCTGCTCTACATCTCCCAGACCGCCTCCAGCCTGGACGAACTTTCCGGCTGCATCGATCCGGTCCCTTTCGAGAACAGCTCCACCGTCGGCATCACCGCCTCCAGCGAACTGGTGGCACACCGCAGCATCTTTGAGACAACCGGCTGCCGCGCCATCCTGCACGGCCATCCCCGCTTTGCCGTGGTGATGAGCATGCTGTGCGAAGAAAAGGAGAACTGTTCGGTCAAGGATTGCTGGAGGGATTGCAGCAAGGTTCGTTTTCTGGGAGGGACGCCGGTGGTGGCGGGAGAAATCGGAGCCGGGGGCATCGCCAAAAACGTCCCGCCGGTCATAGGCCAGCCGGGGCGGGCCATCGTCTACGGCCACGGCGTATTCAGCATCGGCATGGAAGACTTCCGCGAAGCGTTTCAGGCGCTGGTGGATGTGGAGAACTGGTGCCGGGGGGAATATTTCAGAAGATTCGACGAGCGCTGCAAGCGCCGCGTTGAAATGTAATAAAGGGACTCCTTACCCAGAAGGAGTCCCCCTGTATCGGTGAGGAAAAAATTACAGGATGAATTGCTGGATGTCTTCCGTACAGACCAGCTTTTCGAGCGTATCCAGCAGGATCGGGGAAAACAGGTCTTTCATCTGATGGCGCATCAACTGGACGGCGATGTGGGGAGGCATGGTCTTGTTGCCGTTATTGTCGGTTGTCAGGGTACAAAACACATCTGCCACCCCCGTTATCTGCGCACTGCGCGGAATATCCCTGTTTTCCAGCCCGAGGGGATAGCCGCTGCCGTTGCAGCGTTCGTGGTGAAGCCTTACGATCGTCAGCGCCACCGGAGAAAGTACTCCCTTGTCCTGCAGGAAGAGAAAGCCCTCCTCGGGGTGGCGTTTCAGGACCTCAATCTCGGCCTCGTTCAGCTTGCCGCTCTTGTTCAGGATCTCCTGCGGGACGAATATCTTGCCAAAATCGTGCAGGATGGCGCCGGTACCGACATCCAGCATCTCGTCGCGGGACAGCGTATAGGCCTCGGAGTGCATCAGCAGTGTCAGGGAGGCCACCTGCAACGAATGCACAAAGGTGTGGTAGTTGTGCGACATGACCGTTTCCAGAGAGCTGATCGCCTCAGGATTGTTCGACAGAAACAGCATCAGGTTTTCTATCAGACGCCTGGTACGCTTCAGGTCGCTGGACTTCTCCGGATTGTTGAAAATATCATCCACGAAGTTTATGGATGTCTGGTAGATCATTTTCCCCTTGGCCTTGGCGTTGAGGATATCGCTCTTCAGCAGACGCTCGGCGCTTGCTTCCATGTGGCTGGTGATGACATCCATGTCATCCTTGGAAACAAAAACGAACTCCACCCCGTTATTTGAAAGACGCTCATGGTCATGATCACTGAAATCACGTCCGTTGCTCTTGTACAAAACAAAGTTGCCACCTGTTTTTATGTAGAGAGCCACATCCGGAAAGATAACCGGTTCGATACTTTCGAGAGAAATAGGGACGAAAATTTCTTTGGCTTCCATGGCTATAAACTCCGGATACGCTGGTTGACTGAAAATCTCCAGCGTTATTATCTTTAATCAAGGTCTGGTCCTGCCGTTACTCAATCGGATGAACGAAGGCCCGCGCGGGGCGGGCCTGGTAATCATTTCTTCATATCTTTTACAGCGTCCTTCAATTTATCCCCGGCATTGTCGATCTTATCACCGGTTTTTTCTGCCGCCTTGTCGATTTCCTTGCCGGCTCTCTCCAATGGTCCTTCTTTTTTCTGACAGGCGGACAGTCCGGCAATCAGGGTGCCCAACACCAGCGCTGCAATAATGGTTCTGCCGATTTTAGTCATGTGACATCTCCTTTATATATGTTGTTCTCAAGCAACCTGACCATCCTCTGCATCTGATCACTTCCGCCACTATACAGTAAATATCGATAATATCAATGTACTGAGCGGGAAGACACCTAAGCCTGCAAGCAAGAGTATTTTATCGCGGAGGAAATGTGGATGGGTGATTTAAGGGCGAGGAGATTGAAGGAATAATGATATACAATTTGGTCTGATCCGGATCATAACAGCTCTGTCATATCTGGCGGTTATGTTAAACATGACGGATTCCGCTGAAGGTTTCCCATACGCCCGGCACCCTGCTTCTGGTTTTTACCTTGTACAATCGGGTACTTGTATTTTCACTTTCCAAAGATTTTCTCTGGCACATTAGTTGCGGGATACCTTCCCGGCAGAACAAAGGCACGCTTGTGTCTTCTGGATGGAGATGACTCATGGTTGAGAACGAAAAAATACCGTCCTGGGCTAAAAGGGTGAGGAGTTCCAGGGGGCTTCGCTGGGGTATCGGCATACCGGTCGCGCTTGTCCTGGTGCTCTTTATCGCATCTTTTTTTCTTGATGGGCCGCTGCGCAGCATCATGGAAAAGAAAATGAACCGTGACCTGAAGGGCTATTCGGTTCGGCTGCCGGGGGTACATTTCCAGTTGATTGGTCTCTCTATGACCCTGAAAGAACTGACCGTTGTGCAGCAGGCTCATCCGGAACCTCCCATTGCCTATTTCCCGGTTCTCAAGGCCAGCATCCACTGGCGCGAGGTTCTCTCGGGGAGACTCGTGGCCGAATTCATGCTGGACAGGCCCAAAATCAACATCAACCTGAAGCAACTGCGCAGCGAGGCGGCCAGCAAGGTCTCACTCAAGGAGCGCGGCTGGCAACAGGCCTTGGAAGACATCTACCCGCTCAAAATAAACAAGCTGAAAATCAAGGATGCCAATATTACCTATATCGACCAGGACCCGCAGAGACCGCTTGTCCTGAGCCATCTGAACCTCCAGGCAAACAATATCCGCAATATCAATCTGCCGGGCCAGGTCTATCCCTCCTCGTTTCATCTTGATACGGCAATCTTTGAAAGCGGGCACGGCAGCATCGACGGCCACGCAAATTTTCTGGCGGAGCCGTATCCCGGCATCAAGGGGCGCGTAAAGCTGGAAAAAGTTCCGATCGATTATTTCAATACGGTGATAGCCCGCTCGAACCTCTCCCTGAAGGGCGGAGTACTGCGGGCCTCCGGCAACGCAGAGTTTTCGCCACTGGTGAAAATTGCCCACCTGGAAAACCTGGAGATCCAGGGAATGAAAATTGATTACATCCATTCGCAGCGCACCGCCGTAGTTGAAAAAAAACGAGCGGTGAAAGTGGGAAAGACCGCCAAGAAACTCAGCAACAAGCCCGGAATTCTGCTGCGCGCCGATCAGGTTAAGCTGACGGGGTGCACTCTCGGCATGGTGAACAAGGCAGCCGGCAAGCCGTACCGCGTATTCCTGACCGATACCGATCTCCAGATGAACAACTTTTCCAACCAGTTTTCCCAGGGACCCGCCCATGCACGGCTGAAGGCTAAATTCATGGGCAGCGGTCTGACAACGGTATCGGCGGATTTCCGGCCGGAGAAGAAGGGACCCGATCTCGATCTTTTCGTCAAGATAGAGGAATCCCGGTTGACGGCGATGAACGATGTGCTGCGCGCCTACGGTGATTTCGATGTTTCCGCCGGGGTCTTTTCCCTGATCACGGAACTGCACATCAAAAATGACGCCATCTCCGGCTATATCAAACCGTTCTTCAAGGATATGAAAGTTTATGACGGACGCAAGGATAAGGAGCGGGGCCTCTTCCATCAAATGTACGAGATGATGGTCGGCGGAGTCGCCATGATCCTTGAAAACAGGCCGCACCAGGAGGTTGCCACCAAGGTAAAAATCACGGGTTCGGTTAAAAATCCGGAAACTAGCACCTGGCAGATCGTTATCGAGCTGATCAAGAACGCTTTTTTCAAGGCGATTCTACCCAGCTTTGAAAGAGAGGTAACCGGTGCAGGCAAGCGCTAAGCTCATAAACAAAATCGATTCGCTATTACAAGGCGGGTGGGAGGGACTCCTGCTTACCTGCGGGATGGTTCTGGCCGCTTTGCTGGCCGGGGTACTGCTCTACCGGATTCTTTTTTCCGTGTTGGCCAGGCTTGCCGGTGGTACCGACTTCTCGCTCAACATGATCTTCGTGGATCGCATGCGCGCTCCCGCCCGGCTGCTGCTGCCGCTCTTCGCGCTGATGCTGCTGGCACCGTCGCTCTCGCTTCCGGCCGGAGTGCTCGACATCACGCAGCATTTCTTCAGTCTCTGTTTGATCGGGCTGATCACCTGGCTTGTCATCACGGTCACCCTTGCCAGCCGGGATATCATCATCAGCCGTTACGACATCGACGCCCGGGAGAGCTTCAAGGCCCGCGCCGTGCATACCCAGCTGACCATGATCATCAAAGTCATCCTGGTGATCGTCGTCATCATTGCGCTGGCTTCCATGCTGATGTCGTTCGACAAAATACGCGCCATCGGCGTGAGCATACTCGCTTCAGCGGGGATCATGGGGATCATCGTCGGTTTTGCCGCCCAGCGCAGTCTCGCGACGCTGCTGGCGGGGCTCCAGATAGCCATCACCCAGCCGATCCGGATCAACGACACGGTGATCGTGGAAGGGGAATGGGGCACCATCGAGGAGATCACGCTCACCTACGTGGTGGTTAAAATCTGGGACCTGAGAAGGATGGTCGTGCCGGTCACCTTTTTCCTGGAAAAATCCTTCCAGAACTGGACCCGCAGCTCGACCAACATCCTGGGGACGGTCTTTCTCTACGTCGATTATGCGGCTCCGGTGCCGGAAATCCGGAGCAAGCTCCTGGAATTCCTGCAGGAATCGCAGCTCTGGGACCGGGAGGTGTGGAACCTGCAGGTGACCAACGCCGGTGAGCATGTGCTTGAGCTACGCTCCCTGATGAGTGCCGTGGATGCCCCCACCTCCTGGGACTTGCGCTGCGAGGTAAGGGAAAAGCTGGTCGCCTTCCTCAAGGAAACCTGTCCGGAGAGCCTGCCCAGAACAAGGGCCGAGTTTCTCAGTGGGACAGAAACCTCTGAAAGCTGCAACAACAAGTTATCTCCCGCCTGAAAGCTCCTGCCAAGCTGCAGTCAAATTCCAGTTAAAGCTGAATAAAGTGTTGGAAAAGCTGCGGTCGCCGCGTATGATTGGGCATTTTTTATGCCAAGGAGAAATCATGATGTCCGCATGGCTGCTGTATCTTGCGTTGGGTGCGTTTGCGGGAGTATTGGCCGGCTTGCTGGGCGTCGGGGGCGGGCTCGTGATCGTTCCGATGCTGACCTTCATCTTCACCTCCCAGGGGCTGCCGGCGGAGCACATCCTCCATCTGGCTCTGGGCACATCACTGGCCAGCATCATGTTCACATCGGTTTCCAGCCTGCGGGCCCACCACGCCCGGGGAGCGGTTGACTGGCTGGTGGTGCGGCGCATCACCCCCGGAATCATGGCCGGCACCTTTTTCGGCTCCTGGGTGGC